>JAOZRY010000630.1 GCA_029939965.1 Bacteroidales bacterium
CTCAATTTATCACACGATTGCCAAAGTGTTTCTTCAATTGATTTCTGTTTTATTACTTTTTTTGCCATCTATATTTTCTGTTACATGAGTATATCGTTCGGTAGTTTTTGTACTTTTATGTTCGAGCAATTCTTGTATAAATCTCAGATCAAACGGCTTGCTCAACAAAAAATATCAGATTTCATGATCGGCTCTTCTTTTTGCTGCTACAGCCAACTGCCCCAGGGCAATACCACCATCGTTTGAAGGAACTACCTGATGGGTAAAAACCTCAAAACCATTTTTCTTTAATAATACTTCAGCTCTCCCCAAAAGAATTGCATTTTGAAAACTACCCCCCGAAAGCACAACTTTTTTAAGATTAGTTTCGGTTTGGATAGCAATGGCCGTTTGTAAAATTACCTCTACCATTGTGTTATGAAACTTTGCAGAGATTATTGATTTATCAACACCGGAATTTATATCTGCAATTATGGATTTAATCAATGGTCTGAAATCCAATGTTCTGGAATAACCGAAGGGATAGCTTTCGTTATTGCCGCTAATTGCAATACTTTCGAGGCGCATTGGTGCTTCGGCATGAAACTTCGATACCGGACAGAGATTGATCATGGCACTTACTGCATCAAACAAACGTCCGCAACTTGAACTAAGCGGGCTGTTAATTTTTTTGTCGATGGCCTCCAGAATCAGGTTTATCTTATAATCGGGAATCCCGCCAAGGAAATCCAGATTATAGTTTAAAAAATCTTTCCCGAAAGTATGATACAAATATGACACGGCTGTGCGCCAGGGTTCTTTGGTTACCCTGTCGCCACCGGGAAGGGGAATGTAATCGAAGTGTGTAAATCGTTCATAATCCTTTAAATCGCACACAAAAAATTCGCCACCCCAAATATTTCCATCATCGCCGTATCCTGTTCCATCAAAACTCACACCTATCACTTTTTCGTCCAGACCATTTTCGGCCATACACGAAGCAATGTGGGCAAAATGATGTTGAATTTCTATTATATCAACACCCATTTTTTTTCCAAATCCGGTAGAAAAATAATCGGGATGCATGTCAACAGCCACCACTTTGGGTTTAATCCTGAATAGCTGAAAAAATTTATTTACCGTTTCTTCATAAAACTCGTAGGTTTCAAAATTCTTTAGATCGCCAATATGTTGGCTCATTAATGCCAGATTTTCTTTTCCAACAGCAAAACAATTTACCAGCTCTGCCCCGGCAGCAAATATCCCGTCCACATTAAGTTTTGTGCGAATGGGTGTAGGGACAAAACCACGCGAACGCCTGATCATCGAAACTTTATTGTTTACTACAAAGCTCACCGAATCATCAGTACGATTAAAAATTTCGCGATTATACACCAAAAATGCATCCGCAATATTGGTAAGGTTTTTCAGGGCTTTTTGGTTGCTTAAAATAATAGGCTCATCCGAAATGTTTCCACTTGTTAGAACTACAGCCGGTGAATTTGTTTTTTTTAAAAGCTGATGATGAAAGGGCATGTATGGCAGCATTACACCCATACGATGAAAGCCATTGTTTACAGAGGGGGCAAGCTCCTTTCTGGCTTTAAGTAAAACAACAGGCCGACGCCAGGAGGTAATCCAATCCTTTTCGGCTGACGACATTTCCACAAAATCTTTCAATTGGGTGAGATTGCCAAACATAATTGCAAACGGTTTTCCTTCGCGCAACTTTCGCTGCCTCAAGGTAGAAACGGCTTTTTCGTTTGTAGCATCACACATCAAATGGTAGCCTCCCATACCTTTAATGGCTACAATTTTTCCATCGTTAATCAGCGAAGAGGTTTTTAAAAGTATCTCACCAAAATCGTGAAAATGGTTTCCATCAATAATTAATTCATACTCAGGGCCGCAATTATTACAGGCCACAGGTTGCGCATGAAATCGTCTGTCCGACACATCGGTGTATTCCTGTTGGCATTTATTACACATTTCAAAAACATCCATTGTGGTTTTTTTGCGATCGTACGGAAGGTCTTTAATTATCGAAAAACGAGGACCACAATTTGTGCAGTTGGTAAACGGATATGCAATACGATTCGGTTGAAATTCCATATCATCGAGGCAATCGTTACAAACGGCAATGTCGGGGCTAATTTCGGTGATGCCCTGCACATCGTCAGTACTTTTTTTAATAGAAAAATCAATATAATTTGTAAGCGGTATTTCTGTGATGTCAACTTTTTGTATGCTGGATGCCGGGGGTGCTTTTTTGGTAATGCTTTTAATAAAATTATCAAGGTTTGCGTTTTCGCCCTCAGCCTCTATAATCACCCCACGGATATTATTTTCTACCCAGCCAAAAATAGAATTTTCATAAGCCATCCGATAAATAAACGGGCGGAATCCTACACCCTGCACCAGACCGGTAACATGAATTTTATATGCGTTTTTCTTAGTACTCAAACATTGGTTTGAGTAAAGGACATCAGGCTTTTCAGAATGCCCAATTTTCAACTTATTGCTATTTTTCTTTACTTGCATAATCTTCAATGGTTCAATGATTCAATGTTTTAATGCTT
>JAOZRY010000631.1 GCA_029939965.1 Bacteroidales bacterium
CTTTCGTTAGTAAGTGGTGAGCCTGTACTGGTAATTAATTTAAGTTTTGGGAAATCAGAAATTGCATTTGGTTTTACCTCAGCATCCTCAAGCGATGCAATGTATTTTGCACTGGTTCCAAATATTGTAATATCCAGATCGTCAGCCATTTTTAGCAGAGCATCAGGAGTTGGGTAAAATGGATTTCCGTCGAACAACACCAGTGTTGATCCAACTGCCAAACTACTCACTACCCAGTTCCACATCATCCAGCCACAAGTAGTAAAATAAAATATTGTGTCTTCTTCCGAAAGATCGCAATGCAAACGAAGTTCCTTTAAATGCTGAATCAATGTTCCGCCGGCAGAGTGAACAATACTTTTGGGCAAACCTGTTGTACCCGATGAATACATAATATAAAGTGGGTGATCGAAAGGTAGCTGCTCAAACTCAATTTCGCCGGTATTCTGTTTTCCAAAATCTTCCCATGCTATAGCTTTATCAATCTTTGAAATATCACGTTTTCCCGAAAAGTTAACCAAAACTACTTTTTCGACCGAAGGCAAATGTTCGAGGATGCCCTTTAGTTTTTCTTGCGAATCGAATTGTTTTCCGTTATAGAAATATCCGTCAGCCGAAAAAACTACTTTGGGCTCGATTTGCGAAAAGCGGTCGAGCACACCTTTGATTCCAAAATCGGGAGAGGAAGATGACCAGATAGCTCCAATAGAAGCCGTAGCAAGCATAGCAATAATTGTTTCCGGGATATTTGGCATAAACCCTGCAACACAATCGCCTTTTTTAATGCCGAGTTTTTTAAGTGCTGCTGCAATTCCCGAAACTTCCGAAAACAGATCATCTCTACTCAATTTCCGGTCATGTCCATTTTCGCCTCTGAAAATGATAGCGGTTTTATCGCCGCGATGTTGCAAAAGATTTTCCGCAAAATTGAGCCTTGCTCCGGTAAACCATTTCGCTCCGGGCATTTTGTGTGGATTATCTACTACCTTTTCAAAATTCTTTGAATAAACAATTTTGGTGTAATCCCAAAATTCCCCCCAAAACTCATCAGGTTTTTCAACACTCCATTGATGAAGTTGGGTGTAGTCAGATTTTGATAAATTATATTTTTCAGTAATTAGATGCAAGAAATCGTGCATCTGCGATTTTTGCAATTTTTCCTGATTGGGTTGCCAAAGGATTTTGTCCATTATGTTTTTGTGTTTTGTGGAGATAGCCCAAGATGTTAATAGCTTATATTCCGAGGTATCTTGAAATTACCAATCTTTGAATTTCTGAGGTTCCCTCACCAATTTGCAATAAGCGTTGGTCGCGGAAGATTCGTTCGATATCATAATCTTTCATCAGGCCATAGCCACCATGAATCTGAACAGCTTCGTCGGCAACTTCACGTGCAACTTCCGAGCAATATAATTTGGTCATTGCCGCCTCTTTTCCAAATGGTTTGTTGTTATCTTTTAACCAGCATGTGCGGTACAAAAACCAGCGGGCATGTTCAATTTTCACGGCCATATCAGCTAATTTAAAGGCATTTATCTGGAATTTGGAAATGGGTTTACCAAATTGTTTTCTCTCCTGCGAATACTGCAAGGCCAAATCGAAAGCTCCCTGAGCAGCACCTAATCCCATGGCTGCAATGGAGAGGCGGCCATTATCGAGTGTTGAAAGCATAATCTTTGAACCTTGTCCTACTTTACCCAAAATGTTCTCTTTTGGAATACGGCAATCATCAAAGTAAAGTTCGGCTGTATCGGAGGCACGCCACATCATTTTGCCATGCATCGAAACTCGCTTAAAACCGGGCGTATCTTTATCTACAATAAATGTGGTGAACTCTTTTTTACCATTTTCGTAGGTTTTAGTTACAGCCTGTACCGATGAGCCTACCGAAATATCAACTGATCCGTTGGTAATAAAAATCTTGGAACCGTTAATCACCCATTCGTTCCCTTCGTCAACTGCGGTTGTTTTAGTTCCCCTGGAATCGGAACCAGCATTTGGCTCGGTAAGGCCAAAACCCCATAATGCCTCTCCAGTACAAAGTTGTGGCAGGTATTTTAATTTTTGCTCTTCGGTGCCAAAATAGTACAATGGGCCTATTCCGAGCGAATTGTGTGCTGCTAATGTAGCTCCCTGGCTTCCATCAACTCTCGAAATTTCTTCAACAGCAATTATATAGGCGAGCGTATCCATGTCTTGTCCGCCGTATTTTTCGGGGAGGTACATACCAAACAAACCAAGTTCTCCCATTTTTTTTTGTTAGTTCAACGGAAAACTCAGCTTTTTCATCCAGTTCTTGTGCAACAGGACGGATTTCTCTTTCGGCAAAATCGCGTACTGCTTCACGAATCATTTTTTGATCTTCAGTTAATTCAAAGTTCATTTATTTATGTTTTTTTGATTTGTAATTAATAATTATTTCGTTTTGAAAATTGTTAATGTTTTGGCTTCGAATGGTTGAGGTTTCGCGTAATTCAACTTTACTCAACTCAGCTCCACATATAATTAATCTCCGTTTTCCATTACCATAAGTGGCTTGCTGCCATCTACCATATTT
>JAOZRY010000632.1 GCA_029939965.1 Bacteroidales bacterium
CTTAATGAAGTATAATTCGTGAACAAAATATAATAATGAACACTACAGCAATTATTGTTAATTACCATACATCTTCTTTTTTACCTCCGCTATTAAAAATTTTAAACAGTGAGCCGGAGATAAGCGAAATCATAGTGGCCGACAACAGTGCCGAGGCCGGGTTAGCCGAAATATTAAGTGGTTTCTCAAAAGTACGATTAATGGTGTTTCCCGAAAACATTGGTTTTGCAGCAGCAGTTAACCGTGCCGCCGAAAATTGTAATTCCGGTTGGTTTCTGGTAATCAATCCCGACACTTTGCCCGACAACGGATTTCTTGGGAAATTAATCTGTGGCGCAAAACAATCGGATGCACTCATTGCAGGCCCACGGTTTTTTTGGGACGATAAAAAGACTTATAAATTCCCTCCTTCAGTTGGTAATTCGTGGTGGATGCAAACGGGAATTGAGGCTGCAAATGTCTTTGAGATTGATGCCAAACTATTGTCATTTTATTTGGATTTGAGGTTTGATAGGTTTTGGAAAGAAGAAGAACCATTTTACGAGCCTTTTCTTTCGGGAGGCTGCCTCTTGATTAAAAACGACAAAACTTTTTTCAGGGATGGTAAAATCTTCGACGAAAGATTTTACCTTTATTTTGAAGACACCGACCTGTGCGTAAAGGCCATGGCTCACAACCGTACTATGGTTTGTGTTCCCGATGCCCATGTAGTACATTATTGGAATCAGTCGCCCTCGGAGCAAAAAGCCAGGTTTATGGCCGAATCGCATCAGCTTTTTATAGAGAAGTATTACCAAAAAAACCTAACGGGTTTCCAAAACCTGTTAGGTTTTGATTCTAAAAAGCATGACCTGGATACAAACCTTCTAGTTCCGCACATGCGGGATACAAACCTGGAGGGTTTTACTAAAGACTTAGGTGAAGTTTCTGAGCCACCAAAGTTTTTTGTTGGGCAAATGCCGAAAACCGGTAGCCTATCATTCGAAATGGGTCTAAATCCATTATTCGTCCCCTATATTCAAACAGATGTAAAAAACCAGACATTTGAAATTCCGCCGGAAATATGGCAGGTAATGCCACCGGCACAATACTTTGGCAGGATAAGAAATTCGTTAAACAAAACAATTGCAAAATGGAAATGGATAAAACCATAGTAACTGGTCAGGGCACTTTTTATATTCGATCCTATCAAGACAAAGATGAAGATAAGGTTATCCAGCTTTGGGAAGCAGCATTTAAATCTAAAATTGACAGAAAAACCTGGAAGTGGAAATTCCATGACAACCCTTTCGGAAAGCAAATGATGCTGTGCTTTAATGATGAGGGTTTTCCCATTGCCATGTTTGGGGGCATACCATTTCCTGCAAATTGGAACAGTATGGATATAAAAATGACCCAACTCATTGATAATATGTCGCATCCAAACTATAGGCAGGCCACGAGCGGACGAAAAGGGTTGTTTATTCAAAACGTTGAGCATTTTACAGATGTATATGGAGGGCTTCATGCTTCTGTACTTCTTTATGGCTTCCCTGGCAAAAAGCATTTCCGATTGGGAAAGTTGTTTCTACAATACAGTGAAGTAGGCAATGGAGGGGCATACCTTGTTGTTAAAATCAAAAAACTAAAAATCAGTTATCTACCTACTTTTGGAACAGTGGACAACCTAACTGCTGCAACAGATGATTTTGATAAATTGTGGGAAGCAGCCAAGCCACATTATCCGTTTTCGATAAAACGAAACAGTCAATTTATCCAATGGCGGTTTTTTGAACATCCTGTCCACAAATACAAAGTTTACACATATAAAAATATGAGGGGCAAAATGTTGGCTTATGCAGTAATTTCTTATAAGGACAATATTGCAACTATTGTTGATATGTTTGCAATGCCACACAAAACTGCAATCAAGGCACTATTTCAAAAAATCAAAAACGAACTTTTATCTGCAGGAATTTCCACAATGCAGGTGTGGTTGCCCAAAAAGCACTTCATTACCAACTACCTGGTTCAATTTGGTTTTGAAGAGAAAGATGAACCCCTTGGCATTACACCAACAGGACGAAGCTTTGATAAAACATTAAATATTGATTTTGCCATAAACAACATTTATTATACAATGGGCGATGGCGATTTATTTTAAATCAATAAATAAATTGTATGGTTTTCCAATACAAATAAATAATCCTGAAAGGATTTAACATGAATAGCCCTGTACGAAGTGCAGGGAAATAAACATTATACAAAAAAAAAGAACCCTGAAATGGTTCAACAAAAAAGAGTTTTGTACGAACAATTTGTTTTGATTAATTGAACCCCGCTGGGGTTCTGTGGTGTTTTTTCATATTTTATCCATGAGTTTCACTCATGGCTATTCACATTAAACCACTTCGTGGTTTTACTTGTCAAATTAATAATTTCGATATCATACACAAAATTTATTTTTAATAAAAAATTATTGTTTCGTAAAATTTAATAACCAATCCTGAAATGATAAAAAACCAATCCTGAAATGATAAAAAACGAATAGTCCTTTATTTTGAAACAAAACATT
>JAOZRY010000633.1 GCA_029939965.1 Bacteroidales bacterium
TTGCATAAGTCGATGATGGAAAATGTGGACGAGGCATTCACGGATGCCGACATAATGTTGTATCTTGTTGAGTTGGGGGAGAAAGAACCTGATGAGCGAATTCAGAAGATGGATATTACAAAAGATCAAAAACTGATTATTGTAATTAATAAAATTGATACCGGAGATCAGGAAATTGCTGAAGATGCATTGAAGCACTGGGGCGAAAAAATTCCGGGAGCAGAAGTTATTCCGATTTCTGCACTACATAATTTCAATGTGGAAAAAGTGTTGGATAGCATTATTACGAATTTACCTGTACATCCACCTTTTTACCCGCAGGATGAATTAACTGATAAAAGTGTTCGGTTTTTCATATCAGAAATTATTCGCGAAAAAGTTTTGCTACTTTATCGAAAAGAGGTTCCCTACTCAGTTGAAATAGTTGTTGATCAGTTTAAAGAATCGGAAAAATTAATTAAGATATTTGCTTATATTTATGTAACTCGCGAAACCCAAAAGATGATTATTATCGGGAAAGGTGGAAAAGCAATCAAGCAGTTGGGGACGGATTCGAGGAAAGATATTGAGGAGTTTCTGGATAAAAAAGTTTTTCTGGAGCTCAGTGTAAAAGTTGATAAGGATTGGCGGGATAGCGAACAATCACTCCGTAGGTTTGGATATTAGTTTAGGCCTTCATACTTAAAATATTTAGTTAAGAAACAAATTTTCATAAACAATGGGCTTGTAAAAAGAAAGTAAAAAACCGGGGATACCAGGTTATATTTATTACAAGTTCTAAATAACAGCAGAAAATTCTGCAACTATAATAAATGGTAAATATTCTTGCAATAGTTGGAAGACCCAATGTAGGGAAATCAACCTTGTTCAACAGGCTAACGGGGCAGCGTCAGGCTATAGTTGAAGAAACGAGCGGCGTTACCCGCGATCGGCATTACGGAAAAACGGATTGGAACGGGAAAGAGTTTTCGGTCATCGATACAGGTGGTTATGTGGTTGGCTCCGACGATATTTTTGAAGAAGAGATAAGAAAACAAGTTGATCTTGCTGTAGATGAGGCAGATGTAATTTTGCTGGTTGTAGATGCACGACATGGGCTTTCGGGTCTGGATGAAGATGTGGCCAATGTTCTTCGCCGTTCAGGAAAAAAAGTGTTTGTGGCCGTAAATAAAATTGATAGCACCAAAAATATTCACGATGTGGGCGAATTTTACCAGATGGGGCTTGAGCACCTTTATCCCATTTCGGCTATTAATGGCAGTGGAACCGGCGAATTGCTCGATGCTATCGTCGGGGAATTCGAAATGAGTGGTTCTGATATAGATGATGATTTGCCGAAATTTGCTTTGGTGGGCAGACCAAATGTTGGTAAGTCTTCGATGATAAATGCTTTGATTGGCGTGGATCGCAATATTGTTACAGACATTCCCGGTACTACACGCGACTCGATAAATACAAAATACAAAAGCTTTGGATTTGAATTTTATCTCGTTGACACCGCCGGACTACGCAAAAAAAGTAAGGTTTACGAAAACATCGAGTTTTATTCGGTTATGCGATCAATCCGTGCCATCGAAAATAGTGATGTTTGTTTACTGATGATTGATGCAACTCAGGGTTTCGAGGCTCAGGATATCAATATTTTGCACCTCATCGAAAAGAACAGGAAGTCGGTAATATTTGTTGTTAATAAGTGGGACTTAATAGAAAAAGAGTCGAATACGCATAAAGATTTTGAACAGAAAATACGAAATCGTACTGCTCCATTTACTGATTATGATATTGTATTTACATCAGTTACTAACAAGCAGCGAATATACAAAGCTTTGGAAGTAGCAAACGAAGCCTTTCAAAACAAAAAACGAAGAATTGCAACTTCCAATCTTAACGAGGTTTTGCTACCCATCATCGAAAATAACCCGCCACCAATGGTAAAAGGCAAACTCGTAAAAATAAAATATATAACACAGCTACCAACAAAATTCCCTGCCTTTGCATTCTATTGCAATATGCCACAGTACGTAAAAGAGCCTTATCAGCGTTTCCTGGAAAATAAAATCAGAAGTTTATATAATTTCCGGGGGATACCGATGGAGTTGTATTTCCGCAAGAAATAACGGCGGAGGGCGGAGAGCAGGGAGAAGGGAGCAAGGAGCAGGAGATAGAAATTGGTTTTATTTAGGGGCTAACCGAAAAACCGACATATTGCTTTATATCGGTTTGGCTATGAAAATGTAGGTGATTTCGAAGCATGAATTTTCAACTTGCGATGAAGCTCAAACGAGCTACAAACCTTGATGTTACTACCAAATCGCCTATTTCTTATAGCCTTTGTTACCTGCTGGGCTTTCTTTATTTCTGTTATTCGCTTTTCAATTTAGTACTGTCCTGATTTTGTTTTTTCAGGTCGGAAAAAAAACGATGGTAGCCAGACAAGCTCTTTTGCAATTTTTGGTTTTGCTTGGCCATGCCGATTGATTTAGTTTACAAAATTCATAATACAGACTTCACCAAAAGTAGCAAAATCACAGATTCTAAAGAGTTGTATATCAAT
>JAOZRY010000634.1 GCA_029939965.1 Bacteroidales bacterium
TCCCATGACCACTGCGGCTGCAATTGACAGACTTGTCCATCACAGTGTCATACTCGAATTAAATATCGACAGCTATCGAATGGAAACAGCACAAAAAAAACAAACCTCAGATATGGAGTAAAATATGGAAACGTTAGTTTGGAATCCTTTAAAACAAAAATTACACACAATTATCAGCGACGAACTTACTGATAAAAATACAACATGGTTTGATGAAATGTATTACGAAAAAAGCATACGCTTAATTGCTGATATTAATAATGGGCTTTTAATTGTAACCTGGCCCAAGTTCGTCATATAAAATCGTAGAACGCCATTTTTAGGTTCTCGATCATTTTTTATGGTCACTACAGATTTGCATTATATAAATTTCTTGGTAAAGGTTCATTTTCTAATCCCAGCATTCTGTAAATGTTTTTGTGATCTGGTTCCGGGTTACTGCAGACTCTCATATGATGACGTACAATTTCATTCTCTTTTTTCACGTTATATTCGATGGTGAGTCTTTGGTGAGTAGAGAGCGTTTCTCTTATGGACGCCCACGACCGATGCTCACTATGTTGACGGAGTTTGTATTCAATTGTATGGAGAATATGATATGCAAGAACTGATATAAAAATATGTGCGTCGGCAGAGTTTTCATTCTGATGAAAAACAGGCCTTAAACCCAGGTGTGACTTCATAGATCTGAAAGCGTTTTCAATTCTGGTAAGCATTATATATGTTTTCCATATATTTTCATTGGATAAATCAATTAGATCTGTTTTTAATACATAACATCCGTCGAATTTACTTATATCTTTGTATTGCTCACGCTTTTCAAATTTGATTGATGTTGCTTTGATATCCTTTTGTGCCCCCGTTCCCGGGATTACTTCAATATTATATAGTTTGGAAGCTTGTGGGTACTTTTGCCTTAATCGCCCGATCATTTCATTGATTTTTGGATATGATTTAGTTCGACCTTTCTTGCTTAATCCATCATGCAGATATTGCAGCCGTTCAATAAAAATATTTTCCTGACGAGTGCGGATCCCGCGATCTTTGGATTCCCTCGCTGTGCTATGACACAACAGGAGAGCTTCGCCATCTTTTTCACAACGTTTGACTTCAAGAGTATAGTTGTCCGTTTTTTTGATGGTTTCCATATCATCAGTATCGCTTGGTAAAAAGTCCTTCTTTCCTTTATTAACAACGATATAATGAAAATTATTTTCTTTGAGATATTCTATATTTTTTGCATTAGCAATGCCAGCATCCATGACAATTGTTTTGTTCGTTGCAAGTCCAGGGTTTGTTGCAACAAGAGACTCAATTATTTCTTTCAATGTTTTGGATTCTCCCTGATTACCGGGATATAGCTTACTGTATTTTGGAAAACCCTGCTCATCAATGACAAGCGCCAGCGTCAGTAGTTTACAGTCTGTTCGTTTTTCTTTGCTTCGCCCTCGTTTTGCTTTTGTGTTAGCTGTTGCCCGGCCCTCTAAATAGGTATTTGTTAAATCAAAAAAACACATTTGTTCTGTCAGTGAGAAAAGATCCTTCTCTCGTTTGGACAGATGTGATTCAAGTCGATCTTTACACTCATATAATACGTTGCCTGCCCGATACATTGAACTGAGTGAATATTTAAGCGGTTTTTCAGACAGTTCCCATATCGCAGACAAATCCTGAACCCACTTGTATGTGTGAAGCTCACTCCCTGGAGATACGAGGCGGCCGATAACCAGGGCTTCCATAATAGAAATAACAGCCTCAGAAACGCCACATGATAACAACACTTTTTTGAATTGAAGCTCTTTCCAGACAGAGTGACAAACGTATTCCGGCCCTAAAGACCTCAACTCACTTGCCTGCAATGACATAATGTCTACATTTTCATATAATGATGTTGTATCTTCAGTACCTGATGAGCTTTGACATTGATTTTTATCTCGCTCTGCATTGTTTGATTTGATTTTGATGGATGCTTTGGAAGCTATTTTTTCTATTTTAGCATCATAACTAAATAATTCTTGTTGGCCCGTAAGCATTGCTTCTATACAGTTCGCAAGCTCTTTGTACTGATCTGGTTCTATATCTATTTTACCAAGATTAAGAATAAGGCGCTGCCTTGGGCCTTTCTCCGTACGAATATTTTCAACCAAGTGAAAATATTCATATTTTTTGGATGATTTTGGATTCGATTTTGTAACTTTTTTAATATACATAGGTTGAAAATAGCAGAGATGCTTTCTTATGTCAATAATTAATTCATTCTATGGGTCACTACATTGACCACTTGGAAACTTGGACGTAGTAATTACAGTATGTTATAGAATCTCAAACCAACATATTGGCGCAAAAAAATGAATAATGAGTAAAATTAATGAAAATTTGACGAACTTGGGTTAACAACCGCTTATTGGTAATTACGAAAGTAAACGTAATAATCCTTTCTTGGAATGTTAAGTTGATTTGATACGGAAGAGGGAATACGGGAATAGCTTGTCTTTTTCTTTTCTTATTTAGGAGGATAGATGATTAAAATTAGTGGATGTAAAACAGACA
>JAOZRY010000635.1 GCA_029939965.1 Bacteroidales bacterium
CGAATGTGCGTTTAGCGCAAATCCCTTTATGGAAATTCGACCACCCACCTATAACCAGAACTCGGGTATTTTATACATATCACAAATAAGCAATCGCAAAAAAAGATAAAAGAAATACCTTTGTCGAAAATTGATTATCAATGACCCATCCACTTCAAGGTATAATCGGAACAGATGATAAGAACCCTCACTTTTCAGTATTCCGTAATTTAAAGACCAAAAAAATAGAAGTATATCATGGAATTGTTTTGTTTGAAACCATAACTGATGAAAAGAACAATCCACACCTAAAACTTCTCATAGCACGATTAAATAATACAGGGGTAAAAACAAGTGTTTTAACACAGCAATTCGGATATTGTTACCGAAGTATTGAGCGCTGGTCGCAAGCATTAAAGAACGGGACTTTCGAGGAACTGGTAGAAAGCTTAAAAGGACAAGGGGCGCCAAAGAAATTAAGCAAAACAGTTGAAGGCTTTGTCGAATACGAATTTAAAAGGATTTATCCGAAGAACAGATCCAGTTATAGTAAAGAGATCCGTAAAGAAATAGAAAAAGTATTTGGTTTTACAATTAGTAGTGAAACATTACGGCCTTTGTTTAATAGGCTAAAAGAAAAAAACAATAAGCAAAAAGAAATTTCATTTAAAAAAAAAGTGAAATAACAATTAATTGCAATCCAATAGCTTCACCTGTTACAAAACCCACCTTACTTTTACCAGCCCCGAAAGAAAGTAAATCAGGTGAAAAGTGCACACATGCCTTAACAAACCCTATAACACCTATCAGCGAAAACAAATCATATCGTATAGATAATGAGCAATGTACGGCCATACGTCCGCAAGTACAGGTCAATAGAAAAAACCCCGTCGGGGAAGGGTTTTGCTATTACCTTGGCGTGATGCTACTTGCACCATACTTTTCACAAGCAATCCAAAACGGTATAGGTTTTATGCTTCAGTGGCTCATATCCGTGCTACTTGGCTCATTGAACATAGAACAAACAAAAACATTGAATTTTCCGGCATTGAACATATTGCTTGGCAGTACCATAAAAAACCGAAAGCCACAACGTAAGGCCTTAAAGGAACTTAGTGGCCGTACAAATATAAATAAGCTGTTAAAGTTCAATATAGATATTGTTGGCATTGAAGGGCAAACAGATTTTTATTATGACCCGCACAGTATGCATTACACGGGGTTAAGAAACATATTGAAAGGCTGGTGCGCCAAAATAAAAAAGGCGGGCAAAGCAATATATATGGATTTTATACACAGCGTGGACGGCTTTCCATTATACATGGACATAGTCGATAATTATGATGATATGCGGATACGTTTTTTCCGTGAGGTTGAAAACTTTCGTGCAATAGCAAATATTAGCAAAGAAAAAGTGTTGACATTTGTAATAGACCGTGCCATATATTCCCAGGAGGTTTTCGAACATCTCATAACATTGGCCAATGTTCATATAATTACATGGGAAAAGGATTACAAACGTGATAAGTGGCAAAATGGTGCAGTAACAAAAAAGGGACATATAAAAAGAAAACGGAACAAATCTTCGGATTACCGTTTTATTGAATATAGTTACCAGGATGGGACATGGGACAAAAACCAAAACATCCGCCAATTGATCGTAAGGATACCCACGCCCGATGGGGCCGGTCAAATAGAAGTTTCGATTTTAACAGATGATATGACCCGCCCGGCCATTGAAATAATCAACCTGATGTTCAACCGCTGGATACAAGAAAATGATTTTAAATATTTGATAAAACATTTTGGCATAGATCAAATAACAACCTATGATTATTTTGATTATTCTGATTTAAAGCATCAATTAGAAGACAAGCAACACGTAAGTGGAAAATATATAGCAATGACCAAGGAAATAGACAGCCTAAGAAAAAGATTGAAAACAACATTGTACAAGTTACATCGGCTTGAACAATTAAAGTCTGTGAAAAAACTGACAAAAAAGCAAACAGACAGGCAACAAGAATTAGAAGAAGACAAAGTAAAATTAGACAGGGAACTTAGGGGCAAAGAAGAAGAACGAAGCAAATTAGAAAAAAAAGTGTCCAAAATTGATGAGTTAATAAAAGAAAAGAAGCAAAAATTAGACACCAATACCAAATACTTTCACGACGTAATAAAAATTATCGGCAGAAATATTTTCTATTTGACTTTCTCAGGTTTTAGACAAAATTACGATGATTACAGGGATGACCTTATTATTTTCCAACAATTGATAAGGGCAAATGGTGTGATAAAATTTATAGACGGCCAGATAACTTTTGATCTATACCCGGAAATGGGGCTAACACCAAAAATAAAAAAAGCCTTTAGTGCAGTCATTGAAGAAATAAATCAAAAACAACCAGAACTACCAGATGGAAGCCAAAGAAAAATACAGTTAAACCTGGCTGAAAAAATTGATCCTATATTTGCGTTTGATTCTTGATTTAAAACTGAAGAAACCCGAGTTCTGGAACCATTGAAACATTGAAGCCTTGAATCATTGAAACCTTGAACCTGGATGAATA
>JAOZRY010000083.1 GCA_029939965.1 Bacteroidales bacterium
GTTGGAGGAGGCACAGTTGAGGGGGTAGGAGATAATTAATTTTTATCCAATAGTTGTGCTTCATGCAAAGAAACGTAAGAGTATTGAATAAACTGAAATTAAAACGAATTTAATGCCCTACCCTCAAATAGCACATATAGTTTTTGCCAACACAAAAAAACCAACTCTGAAAAACCGAAAGAGTTATTTTTCCCAATCACAACATGTAGCCGATAGTCCGTTGCACAATAGTCTGCATTTTTTCACCTTTGCTCCATGAATTTACAACAGATTTTTGGAGAAATAATAAAACAACTTAGATCAGAAAGAAACTTATCACAAGAAGCACTTGCATTTAATGCATATATTGACAGGACATATATCAGCGACATAGAAAAAGGTAAAAGAAACATTTCAATTCAAGTTGCTTTTAAATTAGCTATTGCTCTCGAAATCTCTTTTTCAGAATTAATTAAAGAAATAGAGAATCATGAAGAATATGAAAAACTACATTGAAAAAAAATTCGGCGTTGATATTGATACTTTTTTACATGTGCTAATGATGAGTCCTGGTGCTGAAGGATACATACATGGTTCCCTAAGTGAATTACTTTTTAAGGAATATGCTGAAAACTTAGGGTATGAAGTCTATAGAATAAAAGAAAAACCAGAAGGTGGATATAAGTCAAAAAGTGACGAAGCTCGTGGAGATTTTTATATTCGTAAAAAAGGAAATATAAAGGATGAATGGTATGTAATAGAAAATAAAGGAATCAAAACTAATACTGAAAAACATTTATTAGATGTTACAACAAAATCAAAATTATTTAAGCACTTAAAATCGCTTGCCTTTCCTCCTGATAACTACTTAACTAAAGCATATGACAAAGGTCATAAATCATATTTAAGTAAAAAGGAATCTTGGGAAAGTAAAAATATAGGAAAAGAATTTCCAAGATTTAAATGGAATAAAAAAACACCTGGGGCAAGAGCCTTTAATTTAAAAGGCGTTTGGAGAGATATTGAAGAATTGGAACAATGGGTAGAACAACAGGATGAGTTATTAATGACTGTTGAATCATATTTGAATCTTGAAGGCCCTATTAGAATGATTGCAACTCACGCACCGAGCAATAGAGTAGCACCATATACTAAAATAAAGCAGGCTGCACCTCTTGTTAGTGAATTCAATATTATGTGTGTTGATTTATTTCAAAGAATTGGTGAACATAAATTTGTTTTTATGAACCCAAAACACATTTCACATTCACCAACAAGCCCAGAACATTTATATCAGAATTATCATATCGACTATTGGATAAAAGATGTAAAAGAGAATCTAAACATTTGTCCACCTTGGTTTGAAACTATCGAAGAATGTATCGAAGCAACGAATCCAAAACCAAGAAAACTTGATAAATCTCAATTAGACGAAAGATAAAATTTGTGTTTACACAAATGTGCGTTACATTTGCCACAAATGTGTAATTTGAATTTATTATGGAACTACAACTTGATTTTGGATTAAATAAAACAGATAAGTTATTAAGGAAATTTGAAGAAATTCATAACTTTATCTATGCCAATGATGGGTTATCAACACAGCAGACCCTTGAAGAATTTATTAAATTACTGTTCATTAAAATTCTTGATGAAAGAGAAAATATTAAATTCTTTAAAATTACTTCTGAAGAATTTGAATTTATGAAAAATTCAAAAAATGATAAAACCTTTTCTTCTCGCATAAATGACTTGTTTAATACAACAATAATAGAATATTCTGATATATTCGATAAAGATGAAAAGATACGGCTTAGCAATGTCTCGTTAGGGTTTGTTGTCAATAAATTACAAGATATTTCATTAACTAATTCTTCATCTGATGCTACAGGACTTGCTTTTCAAAAATTCCTTTCTCATCATGAAAAAGATGGTCGTGGGCAGTTTTTTACACCTGAACCAATAATAGATTTTTGCGTAAAAATTATTCAACCAAAACATAATGAGACAATTATTGACCCTGCTTGTGGTAGTGGTGGATTTTTGTATTCTGCATTGGAATTCATAAAAACGCAAAATGATAGTTGTAATATTAGCGATACAATTAAAGATAATATTTATGGTATAGATATTAACAAGAGTATTGCAAGAATTGCGAAAATGAAGTTAATTTTAGAAGCAAATGTTGAAACAAATATATTCAATACAAATACCTTAAATGACATTGATGAAATAAAATTAGATTTTATCAATGAAAAAGTGAAATCCGGATTTGATGTTGTTTTAACAAATCCACCTTTTGGAACAGCAGGTAAAATAACTAATAAATCTACATTGAGTAAATTTGATTTGGCGCATAAATGGGTTAAAAATAGTTCTGGATACTCTAAAACTAGCAAACTACAAAATGCACAAACAGCAGAAATCCTATTTATTGAACGTTCAATTGATTTGTTAAAAGAAGGTGGCAGAATGGGTATAGTTTTACCAAATGGACATTTTGAAAACCCATCATTGGAATACTTACGCTTTTATATAAAAAAAAGGTGTAAAATACTTGCTATCGTTAATCTTCCGCAAGAAACATTTATTCCTTACGGAACAGGAGTTAAAACTTCTTTGTTATTTCTTGAAAAAGACACGAAGAATGTTACGACAGATTATAATGTATTTTTTGGTAAAATTACAAAACTCGGATATCAAGGGAATAAAAATGGAAATCCAATCTATAAAAAGGACAAATACGGAAGTGAAATTTTAAATAATCACAACCAACCTGTTCTTGATGAGAATTTTTCGACTACTATTAAGGATTATTATAGTTTTATAAATAATGAAAATGTCAAGAGTGAAAATTCATATACAATTAAGTATAACGAATTGAATGGTCGTTTTGATTATGACTTTTATTCTCCAGAAACAAGAAAGTTGCTGGATACAATTAAATCAAACAATGGAAAAAAACTTTCCGAATTAGTTGAAATTGTTAAATTTAAGAGCAAGTTATTAGCTCAACCAAATTCCATAGTTGAATATGTGGAATTATCTGATATAAACACACCATCTTTTGAGATAATTAATTCAACTGAACTAAGTGTATATGAATTGCCTAGCAGAGCTTCTTATGAAATAAAAGTTGGGGATATAATTACTGCAATTGCTGGTAACTCGATTGGTTCCAGAAAACATGCTACAGCTTTAGTTACAGAATCTCATAGTGGAGCAATTTGCACTAATGGATTCAGAGTATTGCGGAATTTTAAAATTGACCCTTACTTTTTACTATACTATTTGCAATCAGACTATTTTTTAAATCAGATATATATGTTAAGAACTGGAGCTGCAATACCAAATGTTTCTGATTATGACCTTGGGAATATTTTAATTAGTATTCCGGACGAGAAGACCGTAAAAACAATTGGAGATAGAGTCAGAAAATCATTTGAATTAAGAGAAAAATCAAAAGAAGAATTAAATAGTATTAAATTAGAGTTAGTCTGATAGACATACACATTAACAATTCACACGAGCCAACCCTACGACCTAAAATTGCAAGAGAGTATGTCTTGCCAACGCTAAAAGACTGATTGGAAGAAGAAAGCACGAAAGTTCAACAATGCGATAAGGAAAGAAGGAAAGAATCATTATATCATTAAATCATTGTACCATTGAATCATTGAATTATTGCGATACTATTCCTCCGGTTAGCCTAAGTAGTTCGGTTTCGGTGTCGATTAAATCAAAAATGGCTTCAAGCCTGCGGATAGATGAGTTGATGTATCTGAGCTGTATATCTCTAAAGTTAAACGAATTGATAGCACCGGATTTGAATTTTTCTTCTGAAATCTGAAGATTTAGTCCGGTGCTTTCCTGTGAAGCTTCAGCTACAACCAATAATCTTTTTCTAATTTGATAAAGGTCGTATTGGGTAAAAAGTTGGTTGGTTAAAGTTTTCGTTAATTCCGAAATTGTAATTAATCCAATATCCTCGTTGATAAAAGCATTTTGGATGGCTCGTTTTGTAGCTCCACCATTATAAATATTAAAACTAAGGGTGAAGTTCATGTAATACCCAAAAGAGTATTTATTGTTTGCCGGTTCTCCTGTATATTTCAGTCTGGAATTTGCATAATCGCCACCGGCACCAACATACAGTCCGGGGTATAACTCGCTTTTTGCCAAGGCAGTCGAATTTTCCAACAATTGTTGATTGATGTATTGATTCATCAGCAACTTGTTATTTCCCAACATACGGTTTTTGAGGGTGTCAATCTGGTAATCTGATATTTCAACAGTAAACTCATCTGTTAACACATAACTTGTTTGTTCGTCAAGTGCCATTAAAAGCTTTAATAAAAGTGTTGCATTTTGCAAATTTAGTTCTTGCTGCAAGTAATTTACCGAATCGCTTAGGTAGGCATCATTAGCTTGAAGAGCATCGAATGTGCTTGCACTTCCAAATTGCTTTTTTGTTTGCACATACCAGTATCTGTCGCGCGAAAGAGTTTTAATTTCATCGAGAACCTGTAATTTTTCGTTTTGGAGTAATACATTATAATATCCAAGAATAATACTCTGAATAGTATTTTCGACCACAAGTGCTGCATTTCCTTCCGAAAATTCTTCTAATGCTTCCAGATTTTTTTTAGTAATATTTACCCTGAACCCGTCAAAAATAGTCCAGTTGGCAGTAATGGCAGGCGAGAGTATATTTGTATATAGTTTGCTCCTCTCGTCAGGATTGGTCATACTCTCCGAATTGTTAAAGTTGTTGTTTTGAACAGCAGAGAAGTTAAATGAAGGGTATCGGCCTGCAGCTCCAGGAGTGTTGTTATTTTGTGCAATTTTGAGCTGTTCCTTACTTATCCTTATCTGGTAATTATTTTCGAGCGAAATACTTATTGCTTCCGGTAACGACAGTTGAAGTGTGTCGTCTTGTGCAGTAACATCACTAATTTGAAACAGAAATAATGCGGCAACAAATCCGAACGGAATAGTTAGTTTAATAATATGTTGATGCAATGTTGAGGAATTCATATTAAGATATTTCATTTTTGTTAGTCGAGAGTTATTTTGGTTTGTCGAAATGCAGGTTCAAGTTCTTCCTTTTTTGGAATAACCAATTCTTTTTCGGGCCATGTACCCGAAAACCATCCAACCAAAAAGCGCCACAATTTAGCCATTAGAAACCTGAAATCGTTAAGAACAATTATTAGAACCGGAAACAATATGAGAATAAATGCTGTTCCGATAAGTACACCGTAAGCCAACGTAATAGCCATAGGTTTTAAAAACTGTGCCTGAAAACTTCCTTCAAGAATTAGCGGATAAAGTCCTACGGAAGTAGTAATGGTTGTGAGCAAAATGGGTCTGAATCTTGCCAATCCGGCTTGGTAAGCTGCATTGGCAACCGAGAATCCATCTTTTATAAAATTATTGTATTTGGCAAGAAAAACAATAGCATCGTTAATAATTATTCCCGACAGTGCAACCATACCCCAAACACTGAGCATCGACACGGGTATGCCTTCAATGCCATGCCCCCAGCTTGCTCCCATCCAGGCAATTGGTATCATCATTAAAATAATAAACGACTGCATTATCGATCTAAAATGAATCATAATTAGTGCTATAATAAAAATAAATGCAATCATATAGGCTCCCATCAAATCGGCCATCGATTCTTCACTATCGCGGCTTTGCCCTTGGTAATCAATTTTTATATTGGGATACATAATAGCAATTTCCGGAATTATTTCGCGCGAAACACGCTCCAGAATTGGCGGCACAGGTTCGTAAGGGTCAATCAATTCAGCATCTATTCTTATCTCTTTAAGTCCGTTATATCTGTAAATATTTACCGGGCCTCTTGTTATGTCGTAGTAGGCCAGTTCTTTGAGAGGGTATGTTCCCATTTTTGTTTTAATTTTCATCTCTTCGAGCTGGCCTATATTAATTCGGTCTTTGCGCGGATAACGTACCCAAACTCTTACTTCATCTTTCCCTACCTGCAACTGTTGGGCTTGTCCCCCAAAAAATCCGGTACGTACCTGGTTGGCAATGTCGGCACGGGTAAGCCCCATAAAATATGCTTTCGGTTTTAGTTCGAGCTGTATTTCGCGTTTGCCAATTGCATTATTATCAACAATATCGCGAAGCTCAGGGAATTGTTCTATTTTGTTAACCAAGTATTCTTTTGCCCCTTTCAGGTTCTCAAGATTTTTGCCTAACAAACTTATCGACACAGGGTTGCCAAATTTGTTTTGGGCACCAATAACAAATTTTTCGGCCTCATCCACCGGGCCAATTTTCTCGCGTAACCTATTCAATATTTCAAAACTCGATATAGGTGCCCCCTCCATATTTCGAAGAAGAATAAAAATATTTCCGGAGTGTGCTCCTGTTTCTTTTCCATCAAATGCATTTCCAATCGACAAAAAAGTGTAATCAATATAATCGTCCGGGTCGTTAAACTCATCCATCAATTCTGCATTTACTTCCCAAATGGCATCTTCAAACTCAGTAAGGTATTTTGTAGTTTTACTTTCGCCTGTTCCGGGTGTAAATGCAAGGTTTATGGTAAATTGATCGAATGGGATAGATGGAAAAAATGTAGCCTGAATTAATCCACCCTTAAAAAACCCGTAAGTAATTAGCATTAATGCTATTGGCGATACAAGCATAACCCATTTCCAACGTATTGCAAATCGCATAACTTTGCCATAAATCCGATCGCGTAAATATTTAATTGCCTGATCCAGCTTGTTTCTAACAATGTTGCCTCCACCTTCGCGATTTTTAACCTTGAGTACATGCTTGCTCGACAGGTGAGCGGGTAATACAAAAAATGCTTCCATAAGCGAAACCGTCAGGCTTACTATTACCACCCAGCCAACATCGTAGCTAAATTCCATGTTTCCGGTCAGGAGCATTAATGGCGAAAATGCCACAATAGTTGTTGATACTGATGTAACTACCGCTGGCAAAACTTCCATAGTGCCATCAAGTGCAGCGCGTTTGGGGCTTTTGCCCGCCTCGAAGTGCGAATAAATATTTTCGGCAATCACAATGCCATCATCCACCAAAATACCAATAACCAGTATCATACCAAACAGAGAGATCATATTGATGGTTAATCCGTACATGAAGCCAAGAATAAACATCCCGAAAAAAGAGGCCGGAATGCCAAAGGCAACCCAAAATGATAATCGTAAACTCAAAAACAGTCCGAGTGCAATTAATACCAGCAATAAACCAATGCCTCCATTATTGTACAACAACGAAAGTCTGCTGTTGAGAACTTCCAGAAAATCGTACGTAATTACCAGTGTTTGATTGCTGTGTTTTTCATTAAACTCTTCAACATAGGTATATAAAAAGTTGGAAATAGTAGCAAGATCTTCTTCAGGGAGTTTCATAACATTAACGGATACCGATTGTTGTCCGTTCATTTTACTCGACATGGGTGTTTCCGAAAATTTCATTTTCACATCTGCCACATCGCGAAGAAAAACATTGCTACCATCTACATTGGCTCTGATAACAATTTCTCCAATTTCGGACGGATCAGTAGATCTGTTTCTCGATCGGATAAGGATTTCTTCGTTATCGGAGCGAATGATACCTGCTGAAATATCTCTGTTGTTGGCACTAATTGCTCTCGAAATTTCATCGAATGTAAGATTGTATCTCAAAAGATTTTCTTCCGAAATTTCAATAGAAATTTCAAGTGGCGGAAACCCGTTGATTTGCACTTGCGAAATTATACCGGAGTTTAGTAAATCATCTTCAATTTCCTGTGCTGTGTATTTGAGTGTTAATAAATCAACATTTCCGGTAAGCCCCATAAATGCAGCCATTGTGGTTGATCGTTGTTTGGCAACAATAGGTCGTTCGGCATCAACCGGAAAAGCGCTAATGCCATCTACTGAGTTTTTTACATCGGCCAGCACTTCATCAATATCATATTTGCCATCGGTTTCGATAGTTACAATCGATACGTTTTCGGAAGAAGTGGAGGTGATGCGTTTTATTCCCACCAAACCTCGCGTGGCCTCTTCTAACCGTGCGGTTATCCCTTCTTCCATTTCTTTGGGCGAAGCACCCGGATAGTAAACACTAACGTTGATAAATCTTTCTGATCGTTCGGGGAAGAACGACTTTGTGAGATTAAAAAAAGAATAACTACCGCCAATAATGAACAAGGCAATAATCATATTGGCATAAAACGGGTTTCGTATAAATAAGGCAACTAATTTTCTCATATAAGATTAGTTTCTGAGTGTTGAACTTTGCTGGAATGTATTACAGTCTTTTGGTGGAGACAATGGTACCTTCTTTAACATTGATTAATGGTTCGGTTACAATTTCGAGTCCCTCTTCCAAGCCGTTAAAAATGAGTGTGTTTTTATTAATCTTTTGTATCGCAATTGTTTTTTTTCTGATTGCACTATCCTGAATAATAAAAATTTCATTTTGATTAAACACTGCCTGTCGTGGTATTTCCATGGCATCTAAAATTGTTTTTTCATCAAAGCGTGCAATAAGAAACATTCCGGCATATACCGGGTTTTTCTTGTTGTTTTCGATGCGAACAAACACACTGGCCGATTGTGTGTCGGGGTTTATAAATTCACTTATCCTTGCTACCGTTCCTTCCCACGATTGTGTAGTATGTTCGGCCATTACTGTTATCCTGTCTCCAATTGTTATCCATTTAAGGTCTTCAACTTTAACAGGAACTTCCAGTTCGAGAATGTCGGTTTTGATGATTTTTGCAATTCGTGTACCTGGGTTTGCAATGCCCCCGGCTTCGAGATTTACTTCCATTATTGAGCCATCAAAAGGCGCATGAATATAATGCCGGTCAAGTCTTTCTTCCATTCCCTGTATTGTGTAGTATTGATTGAGAATGTCGCGACTGGCAAGAAATATTCTTAATGATCTGTCATTAATCTGAGGAATCTCTGGTAAAGGTTTGCTGATTTCAATGCTTTCAAAAAAGCTGAGTATGTCATCGTATTTGGCAGGGTAGTCAAATTTTATATCAGCTAATGCATTAGCTAATGCATTCAGAAACCGACTCTTGCTTGCTTTAATTTTAAGAATTTGCTCGGTGTCATATATTTTGCATATTAGTTGTCCTTTGCGAAATCTCTGACCAGTTTTTAGAAGAATATCGCCTGTCAGAATTTCACCCTGAACTTCTGAAATAACATCAACAATTCTTCCTGATACCAAACGTCCGGGTATTTCGATGGCCGAACCCACTTTCGAATAATTAACAATTGTAGTTTGTACCAGCCTGGGGTTTTTTTTAAAGGTAGTGATCTCAGGTTTTTCATTTATCGTGCTTAGCCAGGATGATATCCCCAAAGCTCCTCCAATAACAACAATGATTGCAACAAAAGTAATTAATGACCTGTACTTCATGATTTTATAATATTTAAACTAATTCGTAAAATAATAGTTATGGGTTTTATACTTCAGATAACCCAATTTAAAAAAATGTTTGCAAATTTACGTTAATCAATGTCTTCAAAAATATTTTAACTATTGCAAAATCTCACAAAGTTAATAGGTTCTTAAAAAGCCTTTATTGCTAACATGTTAACGATGTCAGTTTCCCGTCTGCGGTTTCAATAATAAAT
>JAOZRY010000636.1:0-1270 GCA_029939965.1 Bacteroidales bacterium
GCCTGTACCATTATCTAACTTACGGTAAACGTTGTAGGTAGGAACATAAGCACCACCCATTTCATAAATAGTTACCATGCCATTAAAAGAAAAAGGAGGATTGTTAAGATAATATTCATCACTTTTAAAATAATAATCAGCAACCTGCGGGCCGGATACACCGCCACCTACTGTTACATTAATTGTAAATGGTATTGTAAAATAGTTCGCATTATCTCCATACATATTACCGGTCCAACTAACGGTTTGTCCGTTAATAGCGGCAGTAATACTTCCACCCAAACTTTCAAAAGTGGAGGCTGAATTAATAACGAGGTCATCAGGCAGGGTCATTTCGAAATACTCACCATAATCCCAACCAGAACCTGTACTAATAACATTTAGTGCAAACTCCAAATCCCCGGTTGCTCCGGGAGTATAATTTGTATTGCTAACTACCTCACCAGCTACACCATCCATTCCGTTTTCATCGCCTTTGGTTAGTGCTGTCCAGGTTAGTTTAACTTTACCGTAATCATCGGTTGCAACGGCAGTTAATGTTGGTGCAGCATTGCTCAATTCAAAGTTAACTGTTGTAGTTCCACCATCGGCTACAGCAGTATCTGCAACAATACTGGTAGAAAAACCAACGCTAAATCCATTAGCTGTTACATCGTAAGTTCCTACAGGAACTAACAAAGTATAATCGCCATTAGCATCGGTAGTAGTACTGAATACATCAGTAGAAACAATAACATTTTCAATACCTGTTTTTGAACCATCATCCACATTACCCGAAATTGTACCAGCAGCATCGGCTTCAACATTAAAGATTACGCGATAATCATTGCCCGGGCATGGATAGTTATTGTAAGCAAAAGGAGCTATAACAAAATAATATGTACCCACCGGTAAATTCAGAAACTTGATAGAATCTTCGATACAAGATGATACCATTTTATATTCGCTAAAAACACTGCCGATTTCACTACATCCCGAACCACCAAGCTCAGGTTGGAAAACCATACCAAATACAGTAGTAATCTCCGAGACTACGGCAAGTTTAATACTGCTAACTTCTGTTGTTGTAATTTTATACCAATCAGTATCTCTGGCACCACCATCGGCCCATAAGTTTCCACATATTGTGTCGCCACTTGCAACTGCAATTGCATCAGCGCATTCGCCATTATCATCATCTCCACAAGATTCCCCTTCGGGTATGCCCGTACAAGTTAATGTGCATGGTGTAATACTGTAAATTGAAAGAAACCCTATACCGCTTTCGCCA
>JAOZRY010000636.1:1370-2546 GCA_029939965.1 Bacteroidales bacterium
CAATAGTAAGATCAAAATCAGGAATGCTGGTAGGATTAGGCCATGTATCTACCATAATATAATAAGTTCCGGCTTCGAGAAAAATCGCAAAACCGTGAGGAGATGCTCCTCCTCCTGCAATATCGGTACTCACACCGAGGCAGGTTGTTGTTGGGTCATCAAAGCATTGCTCGTTGAGAGCAAAACCGGTATGTGGTGTGCCTTTGGGATCAATTTCAAAGTAGAGGGGTGTATCAAATCCGAGTACAAGTTTATAAACAATGTCTTCCCCACCATCAAAATCGTTCAAACAGGTGTTGTCGTAATTATTTCCACGCCCTGTTGTAATTTGGCTAAAGGCACTGTAGGGCAAATCTCCGCTATTAGTAATGGAAATTTCAATGGGATTGGTACAATCGTCTCCAACAGCTTTTCCTCCATCAGAAGATGCAGGTACTTTAACAGTAGGCCCATGCATTTGTTGTAATAATTCCTGTTTGTCGGGAGCTGTTTTGCTTGTTGTGTTATTGTAATCCTGCTGTGCCATCAGGGAAGCAGACATTAACATCACCAAGGCAAAAAGACAAATTTTGGTAAAGGTTTTCATAATGATTTCAGTTTTAATTAATATTTAAATTTTTATTTATTTTCTTATTGATCATTCTGCAAATAGCTTCTATTTCTACAAATCAAGTGCAATTATAGATAATAATATTGGAATTTCAAAAACAATTTTAGAAAAATACAAATTTTTCTACTTTTATTATATCATAAGCCATTAGGCTCTAATAAGATTCAAAATGGTATAGTTAACAACTAAAACTATAATTAACAAACATTAACTTGTTTTACTTCATGCTTTTAAAATCAAAATTAGCGGTGGCAAAAGTAGTACATTTTACACTCGTATCCTAAAAAAAGTCCAGTCATACTGTATCTTTCAGGTTTTTTATCAACAAAGTTTTCAACAATTTTGTTCGGTTTCATTATTTCAATCCATCAAATCACCTAGCACTTTTATCAATTCGGGGAGTAATAGCAATTTAATACATTTTTTATACAGCGTCAGACAGGTTACAAAAAAAATTCGTAACATACTGTTTTGCTACTGTTTATAGAAATATTTGATATTAGTTACAGCAAAACACGATTTAATGTTTCAATGATTTAATGCTAAAATGATTTAATGCTAAAATG
>JAOZRY010000637.1 GCA_029939965.1 Bacteroidales bacterium
CAAGCTACCACTCCAATCCCTGCCGCTGAGCATTACGAGGTAACGAGATTGAATGAGTTTGGTTGTCAATCTTTTCGCCACATTTATTAAGTCGTGTAATATCTTGCCAATTGTAATACCTACCAAATTCGACATGATCCGAATTTTTGAAATCTTCAGATAAAGCCCAAAATTAAATTTTTTATAAGCTCAGTTTCGTAGTACCTTTATCGGTTATAAATCAAAAAATAAATGTGGATTATGAAAACAAAAAATACTTTTTGGAAATTCGTTTTATCACTGGCAATTTTATTAATAACGGTAGTTGCCTCTGCACAAACTTACTCTGACACTTCCAAATACCACATCGAAACCAAAGACGGGAATGTTTATACCGGTACAATCCTTTCGGGCGATTCATCGCAAGTCATTCTAAATTCGGACAAGTTGGGGGAAATCACACTCAATCAAGGCGATATTATTAGAATAGAAAAGATAGCAGACGACAAAGTTAAAGACGGAAAATATTGGTTTGACAATCCACAGGCTACCCGCTATTTTTTTTCGCCAAATGCGTATGGCCTGAAAGCCGGAGAAGGGTATTACCAAAATGTGTGGGTACTAATAAACTCCTTTGCTGTGGGATTAACAGATAATATTTCCATTGGTGGCGGGTTGGTGCCACTATTTTTGTTTGGAACAGGTGCAACACCAATATGGATTACACCAAAAGTTTCGTTTCCGGTGGTAAAGGACAAGTTAAACCTTGGGGGTGGTGCTTTAATGGGAACTGTACTTGGCGAAGAAGGCACCGGGTTTGGGTTAGTATATGGAATTTCCACATTTGGATCAAAAGATAAAAATATAAGCCTGGGAGTTGGATATGGCGTTGCTGATGGTGGCTGGGCAAAATCACCATTAATCAATGTTAACCTAATGATTAGAACCGGACCACGTGCATATTTCATTACCGAAAACTATTTTATTACTACGCCTAATAACACCCTTTTATTAATATCTATGGGCGGCCGTCATATCATAAAATCATCAGGGCTGGATTATGGACTGTTTATACCCTTTGCCACCGGGTTGGATAGATTTATTGCGATACCATGGTTAGGCATTACTATTCCTTTTGGGAATAAGAAAAAATTGATCAAATTCTAAAATAAGTATTTGTTAGAGTAAAAAACCTGACGATGAATTATTTTGAACGCATATTTAAAAATTCCTTTAGTATAATGGTTTATGTTGAACGTGGAAGTGTAAAATAAAAAACACTCCCTTGCAGTTTGCTGCCGGTATTGCTTTCTACACCAACCTGCCCACCCAGTTTTTCGATAATGCGGCGTACAATGGATAGCCCCAATCCATGCCCTTCGGTTTTTACCTGATCTAAACGTTCAAATTTCTTGAATAATAGTTTTTGGTTTTCTGCAGAAATACCAGAGCCATTATCGCGTACCCAAAAACGAACCATTCCATCGGGAATATTTTCTGATTTTAGTGTATCTACACCAATCTCAATTTGCGGTGGTGATCCGCCATACTTAATCGCATTACTCAAATAATTTACCCAAACTTCTTCGATCCATGGAGCAAAACCCATAACTGATGGCCAGCTCTCAGAAATTTTTATTTCGGCATTGCTATTTTTAATAATCATTGCAAAACGCTGTATAGCATCCTTAACAATAGAGCCCATGTTGATTTCCTCTGCACTTACTTCTTCTTTGCGAACACTTGCAAACTTAAGCAAGCTATCGATTATTTGTTGTAATCTTTCAGTGCTACTTATTATTATGTTTAAAAAGTTTTCCAATTCATTATTAGCAAGCTGAGTGTATTCTTTGCGCAATAAGCCTGAAAACCCTGAAATTGCATTGATTGGATTTTTGAGATCGTGGGCAACGGTATGCGAAAAGGCATCTAAATCTTCGTTATGCTCCTTTAACTGTTGGACGTTTTGTTGGAGGGATTTTTCAGCTTTTCTAATCCGTAACATAGACGAAACCTGCGCTGATAACTCTGTAGGGTCGAATGGCTTGGATAGAAAAACATCAGCACCTGATTTTAATCCTAACACACGGCTGTCGGTATCTTTTTGAAACATTGATACCAGTATGATTGGAATGTTGTTGGTTTGTTCATCTGCTTTTAGTTTTTCGCAAACTTCATAGCCATCTATTTCGGGCATTACAACATCAAGAAGAATTGTATCGGGTTGTTCGGCTTTTGCAATTTTTATACCTTCGATGCCCGACCGGGTAGTAAGCACCTTACAATTGGGGATTGATTTATTGAGTATTTCACCAGCAAGTACAAGGAAACTTCTTTCATCATCAATAACAAGTATTTTGTTCATAGTTTGCTAATTATAGTTTTAAGATTATCAGATTTTATATCTGCATTTCCGGGTACAAATATAGGCCTTTCCTGAAAAAAAACCGGTTCTTCTACCATTGTTCATAAACAATGATTGTGTTGTTCTACTAATAGGTTTGATTATTTTGATGAAATGGGAGATGGAGACAAAAAGAGAATGCTATAATGCGATAAGGAGA
>JAOZRY010000084.1 GCA_029939965.1 Bacteroidales bacterium
GTGTATGATGTGCTTTTTAGCCGTTTTTTGGAGAAGTATTATTGATGTATTTAGTCTCTGCACGAAAACTAAATATTTCAAGAAGTGGGTGTCAGAAATATGGAGTTTTCTTGCAGAGACTAATTAGTGTTTGTCCATAAAGTCGGCAATTTTCCATAGCCCAGTCCTTCAGGGCTATGATTTTGAGTTTGATACAGAACTCCCCCGCCTCTTTGCAGGAAATGCCTACGGCATTTCCTGCAAAGAGGCGGGGGTTATTAATCCCTTCAATTCAATCCCCAGGTTAAAACCTGGGGCTATGGAAACCTCAAACCCCCAATTCATTTATTTGGTGCTTTATAGACGGACACTAATTAAAGGTAACAGACAAAATACAAACATCACTTACCTCTATTTCAATCATGATTTAAAGCAACCAAAACTTCGAAATCGCTTAGAAGATGCTGAGAATCAACCACAAGAAAATATTACACATAATTATTACAATATCGTAATATCTAAAAATGATATTCAACATATTTTTGCAGCGTTATTCACTCATAAAAAACTATATCAGATGAAAAAATTAATTTTTAGAATGCTCATTGTAACTGTTGCAGCAACAGTTTCTTTACTAATGGTTCAATGCAATAAAACAGAAGACACAAATTCTCCAACCCAAAACGCTGATTACAAATTTGTAAGTGTTGCCGAAAAAGAAATTCTTATTGAAGAAGGCACAGACGACATTGGCGATATTATCGAATGTATTTATACATGTATTAATTCGATGCCGGTGGGAGAATTGTCAGAATCGGAAATCGCAACACTCAATTATGTTCGTGAAGAGGAGCTTCTGGCTCATGACGTTTATGTAAGTATGTATGAATTGTATAACGTACCCGTCTTCAACAACATCTCTAACAGCGAGTTTATTCACAGCACAGCCATGAAAGCGATTATTGAAAAGTATGAACTTCCTGATCCTGCTGCAAATCATGAACACGGAGTATTTGTAAATCCCGGCATTCAGGAATTATATGATGCATTGGTTGAACAGGGTTCAGCCTCTTTTCAGGATGCACTTATAGTTGGTGCCACCATCGAAGATGTGGACATCTGGGATTTGATCGAGCATCTCGAAAATGATGTTGACAACCAGGATATTATTTATGCTCTCGAGCAATTGTACCGCGGATCCAGAAACCATATACGGGCATATACTGCTCATCTCACATTTCAGGGAATGACGTACACACCTCAATATATTTCACAGGAATTGTATGATGAAATTGTAAGCACTTCATGGGAGACAGGTAACGGATTTTGTTTGTGCCAGTTAGGCCAATCAGATACAACAGAGGATATTCGCACAGAATAAAATAAAAAATAAAATGCTTATTATTAAAGGGTTCTCCAAAAACGGAAAACCCTTTTTTGTTTCATGTAAATAAAAAAAGTTCATTTATAACACTCGATTCAGAGTACTCAACCATTCAAACATAAAGCAGGAAATTATTTCGATAAGAATCAGCCGCTTCGCACAATGGGATTGTAACAAAAAAATGGATCTTGTCTGCTGCGTTAGAGTTTTATTATCGAAATTTGGGATCAAAACAAACGGTCTCATTTCACACTATATCAATAGGTTAGGAATGATTACAATCATATCTGGCAGCACAATTTATAGTATTCTTAAAATTTTATACAACTTTTTTTTTAAACTATACACTATCCTGTGTGTTTTCAACATAATATTGCAGCATTATTAATTATAAAATTTAATATCAAAATGAAAAAAACAATTCTTGGATTACTCTTACTGCTTTTCTTATCAATTAGCACTGCTTTTGCCCAAATCAATCTTGAAGCAGATTTTGAACACTCCGGTACTTTTACACAACTGGCTTCCTCTGGATACAAATTTTATGTAATGGATGTTGGTGATAATGAATGTCGCTTATACAACACCAACTACTCACTCTGGAAAACAATAAGCCTCGATGTTCCGGATGGTCATTATTTGTACGACATCAAATTTGTTTCGGAGGGTTTGTTTACTACCGACAATACACTTTCGCTATGCTACATCTACTATTTTTATGATGAAATAAATCAATACTATTCATACACTTTAAAAATTATAAACGAAGACGGTACCGAACTAAGAACTATTAGCGGAGCACAATATTTAAGTGTACGTAAAATTGGAAATGAAGGAACAAAACTGATTGCATACGTTTACGATTACAGTTTTTCGCCATACACAATTGTTACGGTAGTTTATGATTTACCCGGCGAGCTTATTTCTGCAAGTGCAGGCCCAGAGCAAGCAACCCTTTCACAAAATGCTTTTCCAAACCCTGCCGCCGATTACACCAATATCCCGTTTAACCTGCCCGAAAATAGCCGCACCGGAACACTAAAACTCTCCGATGCCACCGGAAAACTAATTAAATCTTTTGAAGTGGATCAACATTTTAAAAATATCAGGATAAACACAAGACAGCTCCCAACAGGTATTTACTTTTATCATCTCGAAACCGAAAACCACAGATCAGAAGCCAAAAAAATTGTGGTTAGATAATTTGCATCTATGGGCTTACTCAAAAATATTTTTACAGATTTTGAACAAATCAAAACTCCATTATTATGAATATTAAAAACAATATCGCAGTGAGTAGTTCAGGGTTTATTTTCAATCCTGACACAGGCGAATCCTTCACGGTAAATCCCCTCGGTGCTTCTATAATCAGCTACCTTAAAGATGGCAAATCGGTGAGTGAAATCACCGGGGAATTGCAAAATAAATATGAGATCGACCCTAACACCCTTGAGAAAGATACTGAGGATTTTGTGGGTTTATTAAAAAACTTTTCATTGATTGCAGATGCCTGAAAAAAATAAACTTACTATAGCCGTTTCCGGGTTAAACGCCATCGATAGCCCAGGCCCGGGAGTAGCAGTAATACGCGCACTTCGCGAAGCCAAAAGCTTTGATGTAAGGATTATCGGTTTGGCTTACGAATCGCTCGAACCAGGTATTTTTATGCACAATCTTGTGGATAAAACTTACCAGTTCCCCTACCCCTCAGCGGGTGTAGATACTATTATGGAACGTTTGATGTATATTCATGATAAGGAAAAAATTGATGTGCTTATTCCAAATTTTGATGCCGAACTCTATCCTTTAATTAAGCTCGAAACTGAACTTAAGGAAAAAGGAATTTATATGTGTTTACCAACAATGGAACAGTTTGAAGAGAGGCATAAAATAAACCTCAACGAATTTGGCAAAAAGTATGGCATTCTTGTTCCCAAGAGCAAAACCATTAATGATATTGGTGAAATCTATAAGTTAAAAGAAGAATTTGAATATCCGGTAGTTGTAAAAGGAAAATACTATGATGCTTATATCGCTTACAATGTAGATCAGGTAAAAACCTTTTACAACCGTATTAGTGCCAAATGGGGTTTTCCAATCATTATCCAGGAATTTATTCATGGTATGGAATTTAATGTTACAGGATTGGGCGATGGAACCGGAAAAACAATTTCGGCCATTCCAATGCGCAAACAATACATCACCGACAAGGGAAAAGCCTGGGGTGGAATTTCTATTTCGGATAAAAAAATGCTGGAGCTAACAGATCAGTTTATCAGCCTTACAAAATGGAGAGGTGGTTTTGAACTGGAGCTGATGAAAGACAAAGAAAACAAGTTTTACCTGCTGGAAATTAATCCACGGATGCCGGCATGGATATACCTTTCGGTGGGTGTTGGACACAACATTCCTGAAGCTCTTGTAAAATTGGCATTGGGCAAAAATGTACAGCCTCTTGGCGATTACCTTATTGGTAAAATGTTTGTTAGATATGCATGGGATATGATAGTTGACATGCAGGAATTTCAAACCATATCAACCACAGGAGAACTGTAAAAAGAAAGAAGAGACAGGGCGAGAGAAATACTACTCGTGCATTGTCTTAAAACCACAAGAAACAGAATTATGATTAACAGATGAATTGTTGCAAAAACAGAAAAAACATTAAAACATGGAAAAACTAAGATATGAACGGCCACTAATTAAACGAATGGAAAATGAAATGCCCAATAAATTTGGCATGAAATCCGAAAATTTTCCGAAAGCAAAAATTGATGGTGTAAAAGTTTCTGATTTAATTGCAGAGCATGGATCACCTGTATTTGTTTTATCAGAAAAAACCATAAGAAGCACCTATAAAAAAGCTCAAAAGGCATTTAAAACAAGGTATCCGAAAGTGCAGTTTGCATGGTCGTACAAAACAAATTACTTAGATGCAGTTTGCAGCATTTTTCACCAGGAAGGTTCGTGGGCCGAAGTAGTTTCGGGTTTCGAATATCAAAAAGCACTAAACAATGGGGTAAATGGCAAACGGATTATTTTTAACGGACCCGATAAAACCGAAGCAGACCTTGAAAAAGCCATCACGAACGAATCGCTGATACACATCGACCATCTGGATGAGCTTTACACAATAATCAATCTCACCGACAGATTAGACAAAAAACCACGTGTAGCTATTCGGGTAAATATGGATACAGGGGTTTATCCTATTTGGGATCGTTTTGGATTTAACTACGAAAATGGCCAGGCCTGGGATGCGTTGAACAAAATTATGGCTTCAGGCAAAATGGATCTTATGGGTTTGCATTGCCACATCGGGACTTTTATGCTTAGCGCAAAAGCCTATGGCATTGCAGCTACCAAACTTAGCGATCTTGCCATGGGGATTAAAGATAAGTATGGCCACGAGATAAAGTATATTGATATGGGTGGTGGGTTTTCATCAAAAAATACACTTAAAGGGTCGTACCTCCCCGGCAGAGATGTAAATCCAAATTTGGAGGATTATGCAGAAGAAATATCAACAGCACTTTTAAAAGCTAACTTTTCGCCAGATAGTTTACCATTATTAATACTTGAAACCGGCCGTGCATTAATTGATGAGGCAGGCTATTTACTGGGTACGGTTATCTCCAACAAGCGATCGGCTACCGGAAAAAGGACAACAATTATTGATGTTGGAGTAAATATTTTATTTACTTCCTACTGGTACGATCACAAAATTTCGCCGGCACAAGAGTTTACCCAATTCTCCGAAATCACAACTTTGTATGGCCCTTTGTGTATGAACATTGATGTGGTTCGGGATAATGCCCTGCTGCCACTGCTCAACAAAGGCGATCATTTTGTAATACATCATGTTGGTGCATACAACATGACACAATGGATGCAATTCATCACCCTCCGGCCAAAGGTTTTACTCATCGACCCCAATGAAAAAGTTCATGTAATTAGAGAATCAGAAACCATGGAAACTTTTAGCAGACAGGAAAGCAAGCCAGAACACCTAAAGGAATTTGAGCTGTAACTTTATTTCAGAAAACGATATTAAAAATAAATGACCGTTACTGCAAAAAAACAAATTGGCACTTTCCTCAACGGCATACTTTATAGCTATTCCCAAATTTTTTTTTCGAAGAATAAGGTTTTTGCTGTTATTCTGCTTGGTGTAACATTCTTTGATTGGCTGGCCGGACTCAGCGGTTTATTATCTGTGGGAGCAGTTAATGCCATTGCCATATTAATGGGCTACAGCCGCAAAAATGTAAACCAGGGATATTATGGCTTCAACAGTTTGCTTGTGGGACTTGGCCTGGGTATATATTATCAGCCGGGTTTTGCTTTCTTTTTTGTACTTCTTTTTGCAGCCATTTTCACCTTTTTTATTACTATTTGGCTCGAAAATTATTTTGGGAAATATGGACTTCCTTATCTGGCATGGCCATTTCTCCTCAGTATATGGATGGTAAGTTTGGCAGCCCGACAATTTACAGCCTTAGAAGTTAGTGGCCGTGGGCTGTACATGATAAATGACATGTATGATTATGGCGGCTCAATTATGGTTAACATTTATCATTGGATAAATAACTTACCCATACACGAGTCTATTTTAATTTATTTCCAGTCGTTGGGAGCCATATTTTTTCAGTATCATTTGCTGGCCGGCGTACTTATTGCCATTGGGTTGCTTATTTATTCGCGTATTGCCTTTTTGCTTTCGTTAATCGGATTTTTCTCAGCCTATTTTTATTACCATTTTATTGGGGCTAACTTAGGCGAATTGAGTTACAATTACATCGGTTTCAATTATATCCTTACTGCCATTGCCATTGGTGGTTTTTTTCTTATCCCATCCAAATACTCATTTTTATGGGTTCTGTTGCTCACACCAATTATCTCCATCATCATCACCTCCACAAGTACTTTTTTTAGCAACATGCAGCTTTCTATTTATTCGCTGGCTTTTAATATTATCGTGGTTTTATTTGTGTATGTTATGAAATTCAGGGAAAGAAATTTCACCCGGCCCGAATTAGTGGTGGTGCAACAATATTCGCCTGAGAAAAATCTTTATTCGCAGCATAATTACAAAAACAGGTTTGATATTTTAATTGGGCAACAGGTTCAAATTCATTTGCCATTTTGGGGCGAATGGACAGTAACTCAAGGGCATGATGGTGACCACACTCACCAGGGTGATTGGAAACATGCCTGGGATTTTGAAATTGTAGATGAAGATGCTAAAAAACACGCAGAAGCCGGCACAAAAGTACAGGATTATTATTGCTTTAATCAACCCGTAATTGCACCGGCTGATGGGATTGTACAGGAAATTAATGACGGAATTGATGACAATGCTATTGGGAAAATGAATCTTGATAAAAACTGGGGGAATACTATAATTATCAAGCATGACGAAAAACTTTATACAAAAATCAGCCACCTGAAAAAAGGAAGTTTTGCAGTAGCAAAAGGTGATGAAGTAAAACGTGGTGCTATGCTGGCAAAGGTTGGTAACTCCGGAAGATCACCCATTCCACATATCCATTTTCAGGTTCAAAAAAACCCGTTTATAGGTTCAAAAACTATCGATTACCCAATTTCGGAATTTATCACTAAGGGCATCGACGGATTTGAATTAAAAACTTATGACCGCCCTAAAACAGATGAGTTAGTTGCAGGCATCAATAAAAACGAATCTCTTTATAAAGCATTTAATTTTATTCCGGGTCAAACCATTACCTTTGAATATACTATCGATAAAAGCGAAATAAAAAAGGAAGCATGGGAAGTTAAGGCCGATATTTACAACAATACCTTTTTGAGTTGCAAAGAATCATCATCGATCGCCTATTTTAAAAACGATGGGAAACTCTTTTACTTTACACAGTTTACCGGCGATTACAAATCATTGCTCTACTATTTTTACCTCGGAACCTACAAGGTTGCACTTGGATATTACCAGGATATGATAATAAAAGACACATTTCCATTGGCAATATTAAAAAACAACATCAAACTATTCTGGCAGGATTTCATTGCGCCATTCCATATTTTTATGTTGGCAGGATTTAAGCTTAATTATGTAAAAATGATTGACGATCTTTCGAGCAGTAGCATACTATTGAAATCGGATGCACATTTGCAATCTTCCGGAAAAAGCAGTAGGAATTTTAATTTTATAATCCGTGTGGAAGAGGATAGGATAAAAAAGTTTGAGGTGCAAACAAATCAATTTCATATTAAAGCCGGCGAAATTAAATCATGAATAGTTTTTGGGAAGTAATAAAGCATTTTTGTATGAGAATTACAGGGATTACCTTACAGCGTTTTTTTATTTTATCATTTATTTTTTTTAATTTAAACCCTGTAAAGTCGCAGATAGTTCCTGATGTTCGTCGCATCGACAGCATTACATTGGAACTCTACAATCAACAACAATGGGATGATTTAATTAGCGAAGGTAGCTCTGCAATTAAAAACGGACTGGATTATTATTATTTACAAATGCGTGTGGGTATTGCCTGGTACGAAAAGAAAAACTACCGAAAAGCAATCAGGTATTTCGAAAAAGCACTCAGTTTTAACCCAACATCTCAAACCACCCTCGAATACCTTTATTATAGCTATTTGCTTTCGGGGCGGAAATACGATGCCAATAGAATTGCACCTGATTTATCGGATGAACGAAAATCGAAAATCGGAATCAAAAAATCGCAAATTCTTGATTTTGCCTATTTTGAAACCGGCCCTGGTGTTGGTTTAAATGATGATTTAAAAAGCTGGCAGCAAAACCGACAAGAGGCGGATGACTCCATTTACAGCAAGATGTTTTTTAACGATAATTTGTATTATCTGCATGGTGGGATAAATTTTAGGGTTCACCCAAATATTAGCATATATCAGGGCTATGGAAATATTTCGGCATCGTTGCAACAACGAATTAGTTACAGCAACCAACAATGGCCCAACTACAACAGCAAAATTCATCAGCAGGATTATTATGGCAATGCTGTGTTTGCCATCCCTAACGGTATAAAAATTACTTCTGCATGGCATTTGTTGTGGATAAATTATGAAACCAGAAACGATACTTATGTGGATAGTCTGGCAACGTTGATGGCAGATACCATAAATATTGAACGAAATGAATTTACACTCTTACTCTCGGCAAGAAAAGATTTTGACCTTTTTGCAATAGAAGCCAACGCATCGTATGGAGATTTTTCCCGTATCAAAACCAAACAAATCGGATTATTGTTTTATTACTATCCTTTTGGGAATTTGAATTTTTATACCGAAACCGGAGTAATAAAAATATGGGATCAAAAAAAACGGAATGATTGGATTTTTCATCAAATGCTTGGTTTTAAACTTTTACCAAAAATTTGGTTTGAAGCCGAAGCAACCATTGGAAACATAAAGGACTATAGCGAAGCTTATGCCTTTACAGTTTACAACACAACCAGCAATGTAAACTACAAAATTGAAGGAAGTTTGTATTTTGACCTAAACAAACATTTGGGATTATCGCTCAGAAGCCGCTACATGGAGCGGGAAAAAGAATATTATTACTTTAGTGATTTTGAAACATCCGAAACAATTATTAAAAATGTTGGTTATGTTTCTTTAATTGGAGGAATTAAATGGACATTTTAAAAACTATAAAAAAATTATCAGCAACCTTCCTGTTGGTTATTGGAGTTATATTCAATGCATCAACACAGGATTTTGAAGTACTCGAAAAAGCATTCAGCGAAAGCTACGAACTGGAAAACAAAGGAGAATATTCCCAGGCCATCGAAAAGTTGAAGGAATTTTACGCTGAGGACTCGTATGAAATAAATTTACGACTTGGCTGGCTCACCTATTCATTGGGAAATTTTACCGAATCATCGGCCTATTATAAGCGTGCCATTGTATTAAGCCCTTATGCCATCGAAGCTTGTTTCGGATATGTTTACCCATTGTCGGCCTTGGGAAACTGGGGAATTGTAAAGCAACAATACGAGAAAATCCTTGAGATCGACCCCAAAAATACACTTGCAAATTACCGTATTGGAATGATTTATTATGGTAGTGAAGATTATGGTACAGCCTTAAAATATTTTGAAAAAGTTGTAAACCTCTATCCTTTCGATTATGATGGCACCATTATGTATGCCTGGGTTAATTACAAACTCGGAAAATTGCGCGAAGCTGAAATCCTTTTCAAAAAAGCTCTTTTGATGAAACCCGG
>JAOZRY010000085.1 GCA_029939965.1 Bacteroidales bacterium
TAGCAGACTATTTAAAAAATTGTAGTTTTGCTCACGATTTTTATTATAAATATTTCATCATGAAAAATAAATTAGCCTTTATCTCTTATTTGATAATAACTCTCTTTTTGGCAACATCATGCACTCCGGATATGATTACCGAAAATGACAACGGATCTACGGTTGAATATTCCATTGGTTCCTCTTTTAAAATCAGCCTTAAGGGTAATCCGGAAAAAGGTTTTATGTGGAAAGCTATTGGATTAAACAACGATGTTGTTCAGCAAATTGGCGATCCCGAAATAAAAACGGCTACAGAAACCGGAAAAGAATTAGGCACTTACATTTTTACTTTTAAAACTAAAAGTGCCGGCAATACTAAATTACGATTAATTTATTTTAACAAAAATGCAGAAAACTCCGAGCCGGAAGATGAATTTGAAATTAGTATCATTTCAGGGACAATGGGAAGGATTGAGAGTTAGAAAAAACTGCTCGAAACAAAGCTGTTTCCGTTTATCGGAATCAGGCTCAATAAGCACAGTTCAGAACCAGAGTAATAGTGGAATTTTAATTAAATTTTGAAACCGGAATAATTTCCACATCCTGGGTATTCAGCAGTTTTCTGGCTTTTTCGAGATCTTCGGCAAACCCTAACAAAAAACCGCCCCCACCCGATCCGCACAACTTAAGGTAATAGGTTCCCGAATCAATACCAAGCCTCCAAATATCTAAAAACGCAGATGGGATCATCGGTTTTAGGTGCGAAAACAAAAAGATAGAAAGTGATTTGAGGTTTCTAAAAAATTCGATAAAATCGCCTTTGATAATGGCATCAATACTTTTATTGGTAAACGGAATCATCTCCTCCTTTATAAGTTGCGAAAATTTTTCATGCTTACACTTATCGAAAAATAAGTTTACCAACGGCTCTGTTTTTCCTGGCTTTCCGGTATTGATCAGAAAAATACCTCCACCCTTCGAGAACTCTCTTGGAATACCAACCCGCTCGATGTGCTGATTAGTTTTGATGAGTAACGGATTACGTAAATAAGAATTTAAAGGATCCATACCGGAACTTACACCATGAAAATAGGATTCCATTTGTGCAAAAATTTTCTTTAGTATAATTAATTTATTATACGAAGTGCTATCATTCCGACCTATTCTGTTCAAAGCGTATTTTTCGTAAATAGCAGCTACGAGCGCACCGGAACTCCCTATTCCAAAACCCTGTGGGATGGTTGATTCAAAATACAAACCCGATTCTATATCGCTAAAAAGTTGCCCCAGGTCTAAATCGAAAAGTAACTCATCTTTATCCTGCAAACCTTTAATGAATTTAACAAACCCTCTTAAAGATTTATTTGATTTTTCAGCAAATTTCAGATCGGTGTATTTATCATCATTAATAAAACTCAACTCACCTCTAAAATGAGTATATGGCACGGTAAGCGCCATCGAATCGCACATAATACTGTATTCACCAAACAATAAAATTTTTGCGTAAAATATTCCGTCTTTACTTGTCATTTCAAATAATTCGTTTCGGGCCTTCACCCATTTTATCATCAATCAGCTTACCATTTTCGCAAAGTGGTTTTAACTCCTCATTTATAAAACCAAAAACCGTATCCCTATCTTGCCTGGGATAAAGTATGTGAACATTTGGCCCCGCATCGAGGGTAAAACAAAGCAAAATACCACTTTGTTCCCGGTAGCTCTTAATTTTGTTAATTATCTCCAATGTATTGGGTTTCATCAGCATATAGCCGGGCATGGAGGCCATCATCATTGCATGAAGAGTAAGAGCCTCGGTTTCAACTACCTCAACAAACTTTTCTAAATTTCCGTTTTCGAGTGCCTTTATAAGAACCCCAAGATTTGTGTTTGCCTGAGTAAATCTTGCAGATGAAAAAGGGTTATTCTCCATTAATTCATGCCCGGCACTACTCGACACTCCCTTTTTGCCTTTGCTTACAATAAGTATGGTATCCATATAATTTTCGTAAATCGGATGGATTGGCAATCGAAATGGTGAAGCAAAGAGATTGGAAGAACCGGGAATAAACGGAGATTTACCCCAGCTTGCCATTTTCCCGAAAACACTTCGCGAGGCACTTCCTGAGCCAATACGCGCAAAATTAGAAGCTCTTTTTAAAAAGATTTCTTCGTCAGGAGCTTCATGACCAATCAAGTCTTGCTCGATACTGCACAGGCAAAGCGAAAGTGCACTCATAGCTGATGCTGAAGAAGCAATTCCGGCAGAGTGTGGAAAAGTATTTTCTGAATGTATGGTAAAATCCAACAAATTAATAAATGGTAATTCTTGGCTGATATTATTAAAAAACCTTTTGATTTTCGCGGCAAACTCCGGGCTCTTTTCACCCTCGAAATAAAAATCAAAAACCGGATTATCCTGATTCTGTGCTGGTTTAAAATGAACGGTTGTTTTGCTGAGAGATTTAGAAAGCGTAATACTCAAAGATGGATTGGCCGGAATTTGAAAACCTTTTTTACCCCAGTATTTTATTAAAGCAATATTGCTTGGGCTTGTCCAGCAAACCTCTCCTTTTTTTAATTTATATATCTTTTCCATTTCAACCATCAAGAAGAAATTACATCAAACTTAAAATCAAATAACATTTTCAACATTTTGCTTCAAAACAATATCATCAAAGGGAAAAACCACATTCAGTTTTTTTGTTTTCAGATATGCTTTCAGGCTGTCAATTCCTTCGCGCCACGTCATCATTACAAAATCGCCACCCCAGGCACCCAACGATTTTACTTCGCCTGCAAACTCGGCAAACAGCTCTTTCTTAACCGGAGGAACACCCAAAATCTTCGACATAATCGTTTCATGTTCATTAATAAAAAACTCAAATTCTTCAAGGTCGTGAGTTGCCGTAAGCTCTGTGGAGATTTCAGAAATCCTTCTAATTTCAGGGATATCCGGGGCAAGTTTGGAAGAAAAATATTGGATACTTTTGTGTGATTGTTGCTTCTTGCCCAAATATGCAAAATACAAATGATTACTAAAGTCAGGTTCAAAAATTACTTTTTCCACAATAGTTTGTTTGCCATTGAGTGTATAAAAAATTGGCCCGTTAGCATTGGCACATGCTACATCAAACCCCGACCCTGAAGATGTTTTGAAATGCAATGCAAAGGGATCGAGCCTAAACCATTTTGCAATGTTTGCGATTAAAGATGAGCTGCTACCTAATCCCCAATTTATATCAAAATTTATATTTGTAAAAACATCCAAACCCTTTGTGCTTTTTAGTATATCAGGATTCAGAATATGAGCAACTCTCAAAATTTTCTGTAATCTTTTTGCTTTTTTAATATCGTTGGTTTCGATAATTTCTATACTATGCAAATCCAATTGTACTTCAATCCATTCCTCATTCCGCACATGGGCTTTCCAGCGCAATTTCAAATCCATATTTGCATCAGGAATTACACGCATACTTTGGCCAAACTTTAGAGGAAGTGCAAGAGACTTTGCTCCCTTTAGCACCATATATTCGCCACTTAGTAAAAGTTTTCCGTGAGAATAATAGTTTTGAGAATTCAAATCTAAAAATTTTCGATGTTTGCTGTTTTTCTTAGTCCATCAACGTATCTTTTTACGGAGGTATAAGAAACTTTTTTATGGGCAAAATTTGCTACGGCCATCTTTTTCTCCCTTTCGTTTACATCGCAAGAATTTAAAATATTGAGCAGGTGCATTTTCATATGCCCCACCTGAATACCTTTTGTTATAAGCGATTTTATGGCACCAAAATTATTAGCCAATCCAACGGAAGCTGCAATCATCATCAATTGTTTTGCCGTAGGGTTTTCGAGTAATTTGAGCGAAAAACGAGCCATCGGGTGTAGAGCTGTAAGTCCGCCTACCGTACCCAGCGAAAGTGGTATTGTAAGGCTGTACTTAAATTTCCCGTTCGAAATATCGATCGACGACAGGGATCGGTACTTCCCATCCCTGGCAGCATAAGCATGCCCGCCGGCTTCGATAGCTCTAAAATCATTTCCGGTAGCAAGAGCAACAGCATCGATACCATTAAAAATTCCTTTGTTATGGGTTACAGCTCTATATGGATCAACCTTTGCAATTTGTACAGCTTTCTCAAATTTCCATGCAAAATCTTCAGGATTCTCAATTTCACCGGCATTACGCAAACAGTCAATATCGCATTCAACCTCGGTTTTCACCAAACACTCGGGAGTATAATTAGATAAAATTGCCATAATAATCCGACAATTTTTTTCTTCGCCATCATAATATTCGTTTTCACGGAAATGATCTTTGAGGATATGAGCAAAATCTTCGAGGCACGAATTAATGAAATTAGCACCCATTGCGTCCACAGTTTCAAACGTGGCTTTTAGCTGAAAATAATTTTCAATATCATCAGTCATATCCACCAGTTCAATATCTTTGATACCACCACCACGTTTTTCCATACTTTCGGTGTAATGTTTTGTACCGTTATATAATTCCTCTTTCAGGAAAGGGAAAAGCGCTTGCAATTTTTCAACTTCTCCTTTCCAGATAAAGTGTACCTGACCAATTTTGGATGTGGAGAGAACTTCGGATCGAAATCCGTTTTTTGTGGCCCAATATTTAGCACTATTGGAGGCCGCTGCCACAACCGAGCTTTCCTCGATAACCATTGGCACAGGATATTTTTTTCCGTTTATCACAAAATTGGGTGCAATGCCGTAAGGAAAGTAAAAGTTGGAGATGGTGTTTTCGCTGAATTCGTCGAAGAGTTTTTGTTTAACCGGATCGTTGTGCCAATAACTTTTCAACTGGGCAATCACCTGTTCAGGATTATCAAAACTGTTGGCAACCATTTCCAGCTTTGCTGCTTTATTTAATCTCGAAAACCCCGAAATCATATTCTTTTGATGCATTCTCTAAAAATTTGTTGCAAAAATAGACTTTTGAATTTAACCTGAATGATTCGTGCGTTTTTCGTTATGAGAAATTAAAATGATAAGGTTATTTCTTAACAAGTACTGGTTTTTGAATTTGGGCGGCTACAGGCTTTCCGTTTGTAGTTGCCTTGTGATAATCATTGCGAAAATGAATTGTTTAATAGTTTTGGGTGTTTACTTTTTCTCATCCTTCCATTTTCCTGTTAATCACCTTCAGAGCTTCTTTTCGGCTCAATGGTTTTAGTTGATGTGTATTAACAAATTCGATAATAATTTCAGGATCCGTTTTAGAGTATTCCCTCAAAACCCAGCCTATAGCCTTACGAATAAAAAACTCATCCTGATCGGAAAGCCTCTTGATAAGATTAAACATTAACTCAACATCCGTATCTTTTTTGTATTTTAATTGAAAAAGCAAAGCTGTACGCTGCAACCAGAAATCCCCTGAGGTCATCCATTTTTCGGTGTAAAAAGTTATTTGTTCCGGAAAACGCTTAAAATGCATCCCAACCAATTTTGCAGCAATCATATCTACGGTATCCCACCACGATTTATTGGTAATCAAAAATTCGAGATCATTTATAAAATCCTTTTCGGTTTTTTTTATAAATTTCTCGAGCATCATCATACAAAAAAACTGGAACTCCCGCTCAGGTTGCTGCCATAGTTCCCTTATAATATCCGGCAACTCATCGATATGAGGCAGGCCATAATTTTTAAAAAATTCGCGGCGAATAATCGTTTGTTCAGGTGCTTTAATACCAAAAAACTCAAACTGATTTCGCATGTATTTTTTTTGCTGAATAGCAATTTCCTGATTAGCACAAGTATCGAAGGCAGTGCGAAGATTTTGAACGTAATCACTCATCTGAATAATTATTAAGGTATGAATAGGAAAGAAGAAAATTTGCTGAATATTTTTTTTTCAACTAATGCTTTTCGGCTATATAAACCGTTGAAACGCCGTGGCTTGTCATTACCTGTTGTTTTGTTGAAGTAACATTTACAAACCCGGCATTTTTGAGCATCAGTTTAAATTCATCAATGCCATACCACTTTAATTTGATGTTGTCGATATGTGTTTTTGCTAAACCTCCATTATGGTAAAGTTCGTACTTGAATTCACCAGTTTGCATTTGTTGTTCGTGGTTAAAATGTTTGAAATAAGAAACTATTAGTTTGGAACCATCTTCACGCTCACTTACCCGGCCAACTTTCCAGGTGCTTTGTTCGTTGGCAATAATTTCATCCCAGGGAATCCAGAGGTCACAAATAAATTTTCCACCATCTTCAAGTGAATCATATATTTTTTTCAACCCCTCAATTGCTTCATCAAAAGATGGAATGAGCTGGAACGAACCCCCGGAAATGAATATGGTTTTGTAAGGATTAGGGAAATCAAAACTAAGGATATTGGCATGATAAAGATTTGATTGCAAGTTTTTTGCGGTAAGTTTCTTACGGCAAATATCAAGCATCGGGGCCGACATATCTAATCCATCGCAAGCAATACCCTTTTTCAAAAACTCTATTAATAATCTTCCTGTACCACAAGCCAGTTCAAGAACAGAGCCATCATCAACGGTAATTAAATTGGTGTAAAGTTCAATATCTTTGGTTTCATCCTTCAATAAATCATCATACCAGTCGATCCAAAAACCGGAGTAGTGCCCATCGCTATTTTGTTTTTTCATTACCTCTTCAATTAATAATGAGTTTTTTACTTTCGATTTCGATTCCGCTATGATCCAAAAACATAAATATGTAAGTTCCGGTATTTAGTTTTTCGGTGTTGTAATGCAAACTGTTAAGGCCTTGTTCGTTGTGTATTTCATCAACCACATTGCCTGCATTATTTATAATTTTCACAAGGGTAGCATTTCTTTTTCCGAGTATTATGTTTACAGTTTCTCCGGCCGGATTCGGGAATAATGAAATCTCTCCGGAAGCAACAGGCTTTTCTTCATCCTCAACACCAACATAAAGATCGTCCCAGGCAGCCAAAGTGTATTCTCCGGGAAGTATTTCGGGCATCGCGAAAATGCCTTCATTCTGCGAGCCAATCTTTTCGGCATATACTTCCTGCCATTCTCCGGCAGGGTTTGCACGATAAAGCATCCCTATCGAATCGTTTAAATCTGCCATCAGGCTATCGTCAAGATAACCATATCTGCTATAAACAAAATAGCCATTTAACTGAACTTCTTCGGGCATCAAAGCCTCAATGCGCCAGTGGCGATAGTTCGACAAGGTTAACCCATTAATTGGATTTTTCATTGCATCGGGCGCAACCCAACGATGTGTTACCCTGATGAACGCCGAATCTCCTTCGGGAAATTCATCAGCGATTAGCTTGCAGTATAATTTTGGGAAATTCTGGCTGAATGGTTCAGACACAATTAATGTTTGATCGGTGGTAGCATCTGCAACTTTATCAGAAATATCCATCATTGCCAAAACCGGATGAATGGGAATTGTAAACATTTGAGAACCAAACTCACCCGAAAACTCCATCAACTGAGTATCCTGTTGCCAGTTTTCGTCCATAAATGTTACCTCTACACGTACCGAATTTCCTAATTCACCCGGACCTTTATGTTTCTGACGAGCATATACCGTAACATCAAAATTATTCCCGTTTGGAACCACATTAAACGAGTCGATGGAATATTCAGGAAAACCCGGCGTAAAAATCCAGGCATCAAAAAAGTCGGTTAAATCCATACCGGAGTGATTTCCAAGAAAATCCCGAAGCTCCCATGAGCTGGCATAATTAAATTTATACTCTTGCAGATAAGCTTTTACTGCCGGAAAAAATAACTCATCGCCCATGTAATTTCTTAATGTATGAACCATCAAAGCTCCTTTTTGATAAACCGTTGAGCCATAAGTTTGCTCGGTGGGAATACCATAAACCGCGAGGTAGCCACCATCATCGATATGACATGTTTGCAACACATCCTTGTGACGGGTAAACATGTTTTCGTGATAAGATTCAGCACCATAAAGTGCTTCGCGGTATATGGCCTCACAAAAAACCGCCCAACCCTCGTTAAGCCACATATCTTCGGCCGATTCGCAGGTTACCAAATCGCCAAAATAGTGGTGTGAAAGCTCATGTGCCATCAACGATTCGTAGGCCAAACTTCCATTAATACAGAAATGTGGATACGCAATATTGGTAGCATGCTCCATTGCTCCTTTTTGTGTCCCGACATATCCTACACGCTCCCATTCATAAGGGCCAAAATAATCTTCAAAAGCATTTAAAACAGGAATCAGGGTTTCAAATGATCCAACAGCATTTGTAGTATCGGAGGGCTTCACATAAATTTGAATAGGGATTTCGTTGCCTGAAACTGAAGAAAAACTGTAGGACACATTTTCGTAATTACCCACAGCAACCGATGCCAGATAGGTTGGGATATCGGAATTGAGTTTCCAATGATAGGTTGAAGTTCCGTTACCATTATCGATAACTTCGACAAGCGTTCCACCACAAACGGCCATTTTTGGGTTTTCGGTTGTGGTATAAATCTCGTAAAATGCCCGATCGTGAAAATCATCAATACAAGGAAACCATGCTTTGCCCAGATTATGCGGCTCAGAAATAAACCCAACTCCAAGGTTAAAAGCATATTCTCCATCCCAGTGAAAACCACCCCAGTTTTCGTGAAATGGAGAACCATGATAGAAAACTTCCACCTCAACCTGTTCACCAATATTTAGTGGTTCGGCAAGTGGAATATAAAGAAATGGGTTTTGCTGTGTAAAACTACCTGTTGTTCCATTAATTTTAACCTCGTCAACAGTTAAATCTAATAGTTCGAGAGTTATCTGCGTTAGGTTCTCAACCTTGGAAACCAGCAACACCTTAGTATGCGCAGCAATGGTTTGATTGGAAGTATTTACCTCGGTGAGATGAATCTCATAACTCATTGCATCTAGCGAATCGCTGATAAGCGAACGTTCAAAAGCAATTTTGTGGTTACATTTTGCGTGAGGGTGTTGTGCATAAGAATGTTTAAATACAAAAAAGACAAATAGAGCAAGTAAAAGTGTAAATCTTTTCATAATGATTAAATTTTAGCGGTAGCCAGTCCCGATTTTTTCGAGACATGTTTTATCTGTTCAATATTATTTTACAAAAATTAAATGGTAAAATTATACTTTCAAATTAAATAATAGAGCAAAAAATAAATAATTTCACAACATTAAAACTCTTTGTTCAGAATCGAACAAATCATGTATTCTTATGAACACAAAACATTTTTAATCAATCAGGCAATTGCTTCCGGGCACTGATTATTAACAAATTATAAAGATGGCATGTTTTTAGATAAACAAGCCGCTACTGCAAAAGATTAAAGCTACTTTTGCAAGATGATTAAACGAAATTAGCAAAACAATAAACCGATATGAAAAAAAGACAAGTTTCACAAAAGATTCTTTTATCATTTATGATTGTATTTTTAGGGAGTACCTTCAGCAATGTTTATTCGCAACAAAGCCGTTGGGATCTTGAAGATTGCATTACGTATGCCATCGAAAACAATATCCAGATTAAGCAGAGCGAGCTGGGAATTGAAAACATGGAAGTGAATATGCTTCAGAATAAACTGAGCATACTCCCATCGCTCAATGCCAGCACAAGATATTCGTATAG
>JAOZRY010000638.1 GCA_029939965.1 Bacteroidales bacterium
ACCTGCGATGATTGCCGGTTTTGAAAAAATGAAAATACGGGTAATAAACAGCCCGGTGAAAATTAAAACCGGGGGCAACATTAGCGCATATTCTATTAGCGAAAAATGTAATAACAATGCCGATCAAATTCGGGTTTACCCGAATCCTGCAACTGATTTTTTGAATATTACCAGTCGATACCAAAAAATTTCCGTGTCGATGTACTCGGCTTACGGACAACTGATTATTGAAGAGCCAACAGTTGGTTTCACTCACTATATCGGTCTCGGTCCATTACCGCCCGGCATTTATCTGCTTGAAGTCAAAAATCGTGAAAAGATCATTTTGCGCGAAAAAGTTATCGTAAATAACTAATCTTACTTTGCCCTTAATGCTACAATGTTTTATTGGCAATCATTTTTTTTGGATGTAAAAACAGTATTTTTGTTTTGACAAAAGCAACAATCATTTTTGAAAATCCACAGAAATACATCAGTTTCAACAGCATCCATTCAAGAGTTAAAGAATGGTGATGAAAAAGCCTTTGGTGACATTTTCCATCATTTCTCTGACCGTGTTTTCAACTTTGCCCAAAAGTATATCCACAACCCTGCTGATGCTGAGGAGGTAACACAAGAAGTTTTTGTTAAACTGTGGGAAACACGAAAAGCTGTTGACCCCAGTGCAAATTTTAGTGCTTACCTTTACACAATTACGCGAAACCTGATATTTAACCGCCACAAGAAAAAGGTGAATGAATGGGCATACCTCGATTACCTCAAAAATTACCTTAATAAAACCAATAACGATACTGAACATGCTGTATTCCTTGGTGAGCTTTCAGAAATCATAAAAAAAAATATACAGCAAATGCCCGAAAAGCGCCGGGTTGTTTTTGAATTGAGCCGCACAAAAGGATTATCACACAAAGAGATCGGTAACAAATTGAATATCTCGACCAAGACAATTGAAGTGCACATTGGTTTAGCCCTAAAAGAATTACGCCTTGCCTTAAAGGATTATTACATAATTGCACTGCTTTTCGTGTGGTTGTAGTATCCCAACCCGGAAATGAGATTGATCTATAAAATTTCTAATAGACCTAACGTGGACGGGCCACAATAGTTTTGACAGGATTAACATGATGTGTTTTACTTCGTAAAAAAAATATTCTGCCAAAAACAACACGAATGTCAGAAATAAGATGCCCTAAATTAATTTGAAAATGAAAGCCCTACGGGGAATTTGAAAAAACTGACGCAGGTTTACACGGATACAACGGATTAAAAATCCGTTCGACCAGCGAAAATCCGCGTCTGAAAATATCGTTAACATATTAGCATTAGTTGATTATTAAGAGCCTAATTGATCCAAATAACCTAAACAAAAACCAATTTCCAATATCCAAATAAAAGCCAAAAATGAATTTCTAATTTCTAAAATCTATCTTCCAAATTCTATCTCCCTGCTCCCTGCCCTCCGCCCTCAGCTTTATCAACTCACATTATATCTTGCCAAAAACATTTCCCCTTTTCCTGAATTAAAAATCAAAATATCCTTCACAAAGAAAAATTTCATTAGGGGTTAAGCTACATTCAATTGTATAATTCATATCAACAACAAAACCTGCCATGCAGAAAGAGCAGAAAAACAAAATATTTGCACGGATTTTTTTGGACCTGGCAAGTAAAAAAGATCTGAAAAAGATTCTATCACTTCCCGAATCCGAGGCTATGATGAAGGAACAATGGGATGCCCCGGTATCCACAATCTTATCGCCGGAAACCAAAAAACGGTTGAAGCAAAATATTTACCAAAAAACATTAGGGCGACCGCGAATTTACCGATACACTCCATTAATACGGGTAGCAGCAGTATTTTTAATTGGCCTTTTGATAGGTGGTATTGTTTTGTATAGCGATATTTTTACCGGTAGCGACCCTATATTTATTAGTGTAGTAAGCCCTGCCGGACAGCGGACCCCTGTTGAACTACCGGACGGATCGAAAGTTATCCTTGCCGGTTCGGGCCGAATTGAATACCCCGAAAATTTTTCGGCTGAATGTAGAGAGGTACACCTGAGCGGTATGGCCTTTTTTGATGTTAAACACCAGAAAAATATCCCCTTCCGGGTAAAGGCTTCCGAAATCACTATTTCTGTTTTAGGCACCCGGTTTTCGGTGGCCTCGTACCCCGGCGATCCTGTAACCGAAACAGTGCTCCTATCAGGAAAAGTGCAAGTTGATTGCCCGCACAAAAACATATCCGTTACCATGAAACCCGGTGAGCGACATACCTACAACAACATCAGCAAATTAGGCAAGATAAGCAAAGTAGATGCTTCAAGGGCAACAAGTTGGATAGACGGAAAAATAATTTTCGACCAGGAAGACATATATAATGTTTGCAAAAAACTGGAAAGGTGGTATGGTGTTGAAATTGAAATTGTAAACCGTGACCCTCAAAACAGTCTGTTCACATTTACCATCGACAACAATACACTAAATGAAGTACTTGTACTGATGCAAAAAGTCAGCCCCATCCAGTTCGATAAACAT
>JAOZRY010000639.1 GCA_029939965.1 Bacteroidales bacterium
TCCTTATCCTTATCCTTGTCCTCCTCCTTATCCTTTTTCTTATCTCTTTTCTTTTTGCTTTTCTTATCCTTCGGGGCTTCATCTTCATCGGCCTCTTCCTGCAATTCTATATCCTCCGATTCTGGCTCACCGGTAAGTTCGCTCAAAATTTCCTGCGCTTCAGTCAGGCTTTTTTGAGCCGGCTTCAATCTTTCCTTGCCCATCTTCTGTTTCTCTTTTCCCTTTACAATATTGCTTTTTCCCTTTTCATATTTTTTATTTGCAGCTTTAATATTGTTATCAGCAGCTCTTTTATCACCCCTGTAATTCGCATCCAATTCTCTTATCTCCTGCCGTACATTATCCCTTTCAGTACGATCATCAGTTCGTAATTGCTTTTCGAGGCTTTTCTTTTCCGACTCGTAGGTTTTAACTAAAACCGATTTCTCCGATTTGGCTATCTTCAATTCATCCTTTCCTTCGTCCATCATTGTTTCGCCGGTTTGCACAAGGCTATCACCAATATCAAGATACGCCTGTGCTCTGGCAAGTGTAATTTCACATCTTACTACTTTATCCTGAGCACGCTTCAAAACCATTTCCTCACGTGTAAGCTCTTTCTCTTCGGTTTGCTGGGCAATTAATGCGGTATTAATGCTCAAAAAGAATGTTAAAAAAATCAAATAGGTTACTTTGTATTTCATAGCTTAGGTATTTGAGTGAATATTAAAATTTCCGCCAAATATAAAATGCTTTATTTTCGTGGCATGTTAACGAAACGTAAATATTTTAAGTATCAAAATTAATGAAAACCATTCAGATTCCCAAAAATTGGAAATACAATCGGTTAAATCTTTCATTACCAAAAGTTATGGGGATTTTAAACCTTACGCCGGATTCATTTTTTGATGGTGGAAAATTTAATGCAACAGATAATGCTCTTGAACAAACCGATAAAATGATTTCGGAAGGAGCATCAATAATTGATATTGGGGCAGTTTCGACCCGGCCTTTTGCCAAACACATAACTGAAATTGAAGAATGGCAAAGGCTTAAAAAAGTTTTACCTCAAATTAGAAAAAAATATCCGGCAACAATTATTTCGGTTGATACCTACAGAAGTAACATTGCATTAAAAGCTATTAGTGAGGGTGCTGAAATGATCAACGACATTTCGGGAGGCCGGTTTGACAAAAAAATATTTGAAGTAATTGAAGCTCAAAAAGTGCCTTATGTAATGATGCATATCCAGGGAAATCCTCAAACCATGCAAAAAAAACCGCATTATGTTAACGTTACCAAGGATGTAGATAACTTCTTTTTGCTGCAATTAGAAAAACTAATGGATTTGGGTATTAACAAAAATATTATTTTGGATCCAGGTTTTGGTTTCGGAAAAACTGTAGAACACAATTATCAATTGCTTTCGGGTTTAAAAACTTTTAGAAAGCATGGATTCCCTGTATTGGCAGGAATATCACGAAAATCGATGATAAATAAAGTTTTGGGAACAAAACCTGAAGAAGCACTCAATGGCACTACAGCATTAAATATGCTGGCACTAATTAATGGAGCACAAATACTTAGGGTACACGATGTAAAAGAAGCTGTAGAGACAATAAAATTATTTGAAATTTACAGCAAAAATTCTTCCGACCCAACATGGAGCTAACATTGAATTTATCTTGTTATTATTAACTATTTTTGGCACAAATTTAAAAAGCACTAATGCTAAATCTTATTATCACCGGATTTATCGACATACGGCTTGCAGATGCAGTCGATATTTTGTTGGTAGCATTTATCCTGTACGAATTGTATAATTTATTAAAGGGAACGGCTGCTATCAACATTTTTATAGGAATACTTGCAATTTTTTTGTTGTGGAGATTAGTAAACCTATTGCAAATGGAATTACTCACCGAGATACTGGGAGCATTTATATCAGTGGGTTTTATTGCTTTGATTGTAGTTTTTCAACCTGAAATCCGGCAGTTTCTTTTGCTCATCGGTACTCCCCGATTCATGGCTAAGGTAAGAGAACGAATTTGGTTTCTAAATATTAATTTTAGTAAACCAATAATTTTAGATGTTGATGAAATCGTTACTGCCTGTCGCAAAATGTCGGCAAACAAAACAGGCGCATTAATTATCCTTGCTAAGGCCAACGAATTAAGACAGTACGTGGAAACCGGTCAAATAATTGATGCTCAAATTTCGAATGAGCTTCTGATGAATATTTTCTTTAGAAACAGCCCTCTTCACGATGGAGCAGTAATTATCATCAACAACAAAATTAAATCGGCAAGATGCATTTTACCTGTTTCGGGCAACAAAAAAATATCAGTAGCCCTGGGTTTACGACATCGGGCAGCTGTGGGAGTTACTGAACGTACTGATGCAATAGCTGTAGTTGTATCAGAAGAAACAGGTGAAGTTTCTTATGTAAAAAAGGGAGTAATTGTTCAAAGTGTAAACATATCGCACCTAAAAAATTTTCTTGATAAGGAGTTTAGTAAATGAGGCAAGGGGGCAATGATTTAATGCTAAAATGATT
>JAOZRY010000086.1 GCA_029939965.1 Bacteroidales bacterium
TTCAATGATTCAATGATTCAATGATTCAATGATTCAATGCTAAAATGATTCAATGGTTTAATGCTAAAATGGTTTAATGCTAAAATGGTTTAATGCTAAAATGATTCAATGCTAAAATGGTTCAATGTTTTAATGATCCAATGCCTCTTTTCTTATCGCATTATCTCCTTGTCTTCTTGTCGCATTTCCCACAAAGAGGCGGGGGAGTTCTGTATCAAACTCATTCAATCTCGTTGCCTCGTAGTGCTCGCGGCAGGGATTGGAGTGGTAGATTGCTGAAGTGGCGGCTGATATTTTTGTTGGCCGGCGTAGGCTGACGAAGGAAGCCCACGTACGGCTTACAAAAATACAGCCGGCACAAGGCAACTACAAACGGAAAGCCCGTAGCCGCCCAAAAAAAAACTATCTTCAAAACCAGAATCTAATTCAATTTGCGATTTACGATTTACGATTTATTATTGAAACGGCAAAGCAGGAAATTAACAACAAAATATTTAAACAACATGTTGGTTAGTTTTGCAAACCATTTTTGATAGTTGATTCTACAGTCTTGATCAGATTCATTTTTTCCGGTTCGCTATATCGACTTAAATCAATAGCCGGATGAATTATTAATCGAACAGTTGAGGCTGTAAGTTTACCGGTTTCTTCGATGATTTTATAAGTTCCATCAATTGTTAGAGGTACAATAATGGAATTGGATTCGGTTGCTAATTTAAAACTTCCGGGTTTAAAACGGTTCATTGTACTATTGTTGCTTCGTGTGCCCTCGGGAAAAATTACCATTGGATGCCCATTCTGTATTTGCCTTATTCCTTTTTTGATAGCTCTGTATGAGCCTCTTGGGCTTTTTCTGTCGATCAACACACAACCAATTGCCCAAATCCACAGGTTTAACACAGGGATTTTAATTAATTCCTTTTTAGCAATAAAGCCAGCCATTTTTGGTATGTACCCAACAATTACAGCAATATCGAAAAAACCTTGATGATTGCTGATAAAACAAAGTTTATTTGAACTTGGTAAATTTTCAATTCCAATTACCTTTACTTCGACCCTTATAATAAAGAATAAAAGCCTGTAATATGATTTTGTAATAAAACTAATGTAGCGATCAGCTTTCCGGCGGTTGCCTGCCAAAAACAAAACAGACACCGGCAAAAGAAAAAAAGCTGCAATCGTAAGAGATAAACCTACATATATAAAAAACAGAATATTATTTATTGTAAATTTCATTATCCAAAAACATTTGAAATAGTATATTTTGGTGTCAAAAATAATTTAAGTTCCCACATTAACTCAATATTAGCTTAAAAAATTACTGTTCATAAAACAGCTAATGGTTCTATTTGAACATTTAGTATAAATTTGTCCGACTTTTTTATGTAAAATAAAAACAGAAATTATGGCAAAAAAACCACGCCTGTCATTTTGGCAAATTTGGAATATGAGTTTTGGATTTTTGGGAATTCAGTTTGGGTTTGCATTACAAAATGCCAATGTAAGTCGTATCTTCCAAACTCTTGGTGCCGATGTTGATGACATACCCATTTTATGGATTGCAGCTCCGGTTACCGGTTTGCTTATCCAACCCATCATTGGCCACATGAGCGACAAAACCTGGGGACGTTTAGGTCGTCGTCGGCCGTATTTTCTTTTTGGTGCCATCTTCGCTACATTGGCTCTGATCATTATGCCAAATTCGCCGGTACTGTGGATCGCTGCCGGAATGCTTTGGATTATGGATGCTTCCATTAATATTTCGATGGAGCCTTTTCGTGCATTTGTTGGCGACATGCTCCCATCAGAACAGCGCACCAAAGGATTTGCCATGCAGAGTTTCTTTATTGGAATCGGTGCAGTAATCGCCTCAGCTCTTCCCTACATTATGACCAACTGGCTTGGCATTGCTAACACAGCACCGGAAGGTGAAATACCGCCCTCGGTTCGATGGTCGTTTTACATTGGTGCAATCGTATTTTTGCTTGCTGTAATTTGGACTGTGATCCGTAGCAAAGAATATTCGCCGGAAGAAATGAGGGGTTTCGATGATGATGATGAAAACCTTTCCCATAAAGATTCTGATAAAAACGAAAAGCGTGTTATTTCCGGAAATGGTTCATCCAAAATGAAATGGGGACTTCTCTCAGGGGGTCTTGGCATCATACTTTCCTTCGTGGTTTTTTACTTCAATTTCGAGAAAGAAGTTTATGTGCTCTCGTTTGGTTTAATTGTTTTTGGGATCATACAATATGTTGCAGGTCGATTGCAAAACACGGGCAAAACCCAAAACGCTCTGGTTGAGATTATGGATGATTTTACTAAGATTCCTAAAACCATGATGCAACTTGCTTTTGTGCAATTTTTCTCTTGGTTTGCCTTATTTTCTATGTGGATTTATACTACTGCCGCTGTAACCAAACATATTTATGGAACAACCGACACCACTTCTGAACTCTACAATACGGGTGCCGACTGGGTTGGTATTTTGTTTGCCGTTTATAATGGTATTGCCGCTCTGATAGCTTTTGGCTTACCTGTTGTAGCAAAAATCAGTAGCAGAAAAACAACGCACATGCTTTCGCTGTTTTTTGGTGGCATCGGACTTGTTTCCATGTACTTTATAAATAACCCCAATCTGTTGGTTTTATCGATGGTTGGTGTTGGTGTAGCCTGGGCCAGTATTTTATCGATGCCTTACGCTATTTTATCGGACGTATTGCCTGCAAAGAAAATGGGAGTTTACATGGGAATTTTCAACTTCTTTATTGTGATACCACAAATTTTGGCTGCCACTTTACTGGGATTTTTCACCAAAACCCTTTTTCACGACGAAGCTATTTATACGATTATTCTTGGTGGTATTTCGATGGTGGTTGCCGGATTGCTTATGATGCTTGTAAATGATGTGGATGTAGAAAAAAAATAACCCCTTTCTACACAGTTAATTATAAAACAAAAAGAGGCTTTAGAATCTAATTCCATTTATGATTTATTATTTATTATTTATTATTTATTATTGAAACCACAAAGCGGGAAATTAACAACAAAATATTTAAACAACATGTTGGTTAGTTTTCCAAATTAAGAGCCAATCCAAAGCCTCTTTTTGTTTGCATTCTATTCAGTACTAAAACCTTTCTTCAATTACTTTCCAGTCCAGAACTTTCCAGAAATTCTCAACATACGCCGGGCGTTTGTTTTGAACATCAAGGTAGTAAGCGTGTTCCCATACATCGCAGGTAAGAATTGGCTTATGTCCTTCACGGATTGGATTTCCGGCATTTGACGATTGGGCAATTCCCAGATTTCCTTCTTCGTCTATAACCAACCAAGCCCAACCTGAACCGAATTGTGTGGCTGCTGCATTTGCAAACTTTTCTTTAAAACTATCGATGCTGCCGAAAGCCTTGTTTATAGCATCAGCTAATTTTCCGGCGGGTGCCAACTGAGGATTTCCCGAAAACTGCTCGAAATAAAATGTATGATTCCAAACCTGAGCACCATTATTAAAAATACCACCATCGGCTTTTTTAATAATGTTAACAAGATCACCATTTTCAAATTCGGTATCTTTAATCAAACCATTCACTTTATCAACATAAGCATTGTGATGCTTGTCGTGGTGAAATTCGAGGGTTTGTTTTGTGATATGCGGTTCCAGCGCATCATAAGCATAAGGTAAAGGTGGTAATGTAACCATGATAATTTAATTTATTTAATGAGTAATTTATACTTCGTAATTAATCGGTTAATTCTAGTGTAAATCAAAATTATAATAATCCTGACAACTCAGAACATTAACCAACTTCTAATTTTTTTCAGAAAATAACAATTGATAGCTTGTTTTGTTTTCTACAACAAAAAGCCAATGTCAGAACCAATTTCGAATTCCTGCGGCTCTTTACCAAAGTTAAACAGGCGCATTGGTTTGTAACCTATTAATTCTATTTTATCATCTTCAATCAAAAGCAATGATGCTTCACGTAATCCCACCACGGGCATATCACGATTTACGGTAAGAAACTCTTCGATGCGTTGCTCACGGGTTTCGCCACCATGCCCTTCGGGATTGGCATCGAGATAGTGTGGATTTATTTGAAATGGTATAAGATTTAAACAATCGAAACTTGCAGGTTCGGTAATGGGCATGTCGTTGGTGGTTTTCAACATTGGGCAGGCTACATTTGAGCCGGCACTCCAACCCATATAATGCATCCCTTCCTGAACACGTTTTCTTATCGCTTTCATAATTCCGGTTTCGTGCATCATAGCCACGAGGTGAAATGTATTTCCACCACCAACAGCAATAGCCTCAGCCTTTTCAACAGCAGCCACCGGATCAGCTTCTTTGTGAATGGAATAAATATTGAGATCCAGTTTTGCAAAAACCGCCTGCACCCTTTTTTCGTAAACATCGAATGATTTTTCGAGGCTTTCTTCGTGTAATCCAACACCTGCATAGGGCACAAACAAAATATTTTTAACACCCGTTGATGCCATAAAATCTTTGATGTACGCTCGTGGCCAACCTAAATATTCTTCGCCGTAGTTGGTCGAATTGCTAATCAATAATAATCTTCTTTTCATTTTATTAATCTTTAAATTTATGTTATTTATTTTGAAGCAAATATGAATAAAACATTTTAATGGTTTTTTGTGCTTTAAATTTTAACGTTAGCTGCTTTTGTTATTCTAATACCAAGGATAATTGTTCTGGAATTTCGTATTTTTTTTCTTCTGTTGTCAATTGAGATTTATTCATTTCGATACGTGATTTCATTTCTCCATTTGAAATACTATTATTTAATTCTACATTTGATAATAATGCTTCATAAACTGCATTTCTATTAGTCTCTTTACCACCAACGTGATAAAAGTGTTCTTTTGTGGCTACATTACATTCTTTCCAAATTTCAAAGATGTAATCATTAGTTCTGTATTTATTGCTTAACCAGGTTGAAAGAATAAATTTTGCTCCTGAATTTTTTAATCCATCTTGTAATATTTTTTCTTCATTTTCTGACCAAGAGTCAAAATAATCAACGTGTCTCCCAATATATGGTGGGTCTGAATAAACTATATCAGTTGAATTTATTTCTTTTAAAGTAACTTGAAAATCTTGATTTTTGAATGTATAATCCCCGTATTGAATAATTTGTGAAATATTTTCCACTTGATTGGTTATTTTTGTAACCAATGCTTGTGCAAAACGATTAGGCTTTTTACAAAAAGGAACATTAAAACCGCCTTTTCTATTAAACCGCATCATTCCATTGAAACAGGAACGACTTAAAAACATAAAATCAAGCGGATTACCATTTTCATTAAATCTACTTCTTACTTCATAATAATACTCGCCATCTGAACTTAATAGTTTTTGTCCTTCGTCTGTCAGATATTTTCGAACAATCCCACTTGTTATTTCTTTATTTTTAATTGCGTTATAAAACTTTATCAAATGAGGGTTACTATCACACAAGATTGCCTTTTTCGGTCTTACATTAAATGCAACTACACCTGTTCCCATAAATGGTTCAATCCAATTATCGTATTCAATGTTTTCAACATTATTTGAAATCCATTCAACAAGTTTTGTTTTTATTCCTTGTGATTTTATTGGTGGTACAAATATTTTCATCTCTTTGCCCTCCTTTTTGCCCCCTTTTGCTACAACTTTATCTATCAAGTCCGTTCTTCCTTTAAATTCAAGAAAATCCCATATATTCGTTATTTTGATTGTTTCCCCATCTTTCAACATTGTGGCGTTTCCATAGTTCATCCAATATTCATCAAACCACTTTTCTCCAAGTTTGCTGAACACTCCATTTCCTGCTTTCAAATCAGAAATGTCTTTAATTGAACCAATATTTGCAGTATTTCCTGAACCTTGACTGTCGCTTGCAATTTTCCATTTTGGTGCAGCGAAAAAATCAAAATCTTTAATTACTGATGTGATGGATTTAAGATTATCTATTTTTGTTACTTGTCTTTCTCCAATAGGGTCTTGAGCATTACCGTATTGTTCCTTTATTTCATTTACCTGATAAATTTCAGTTTCAGATAAGTCGTCTTCAAAATCTACGCGTGTATAAATAATACCTAAGCAATAATGACCATTATATTGATTGTATGGAAATTGAATGTTTTTCTTTTTGTCTCTTTCTTTAAAATAAGTTCCGTGACTGCCAAGAGTAAATCCCGCCGATTTGTTATTTCTTCGGAATGTTGTTTTTAAATCAAGAGCAAATTTTATATTGTCGTCATTTTTGTGAACAAATGTTAAATCAGGATAATAATTTTGTTGTTCAGCTAATACAATAATATAACCTGATTTTTCTGCAAATCTTAATATTTCGGGAAATATGTGAATTTCAAGAATTTTGGAAACAATTTTTGTATCAGACGAAATAGTATAAATATTTTTATAAATGTCGATAAATCCTTTAATTGTCCATTCCCCTGCTTCTGTTGAAATATACTTTTTCAGCTCTTCAACAAATTTATTGAGTGCTTTTTCAAACCCTTCAGTATATGTTATTTTTCTACTCATAAATAATTTCCCTTCATCCACAGAAATGCTGTATTTAGTATCCCTTTTAAATTTGAAGCTCAGTTTTTTTTAATTTCAACTATCGGCTCAACATGGTTTTTGAAATTTGTTTTTCGATTAAATCATCGTAAGTATGTAAATCTAATAATTGATAAATATCCTGAGCGTTTACATAACTACTTAGTGCCTCAGCATTATTGTTTTGTTTAAAATTCTCTTTACCCAGTTCCAAAAATTCCCATGCAAGATTTTCGAGCAACACATCAACCGATCCTGATGAGAAGATGAGGTTTTTGTTGGTTTGTTGGAAATCCCTTGCCAACAGGAGATATTGATAAGCAAGGTTATGATTCTTTGCAGCTAAGGCCGAACCTGCCACACTCAGGTACGAATCGTAAATACCATATTTGGCCTGCGATAGCTTATGAAATGTAAAAAGTTCACAATCTGTATCCGGATTCTCAAAACATAACACTTTGGCACTACCCAGCATCAAAAGAGCAACATTATAGTTTTGGTTATCAATTAATGTTTCTGTGTGTGCGCCATAAGTAAAATAAAGTTGAGACCTGAAATCTGATATAAATTCCTCCATTGTACCATTTACAATATTCCCTGAAAATGATTTTTGGATGTCTTTTTCAAACGCTTCCCAATCATCGCCCGATTGGAAAAAATTAGTTGCCTGCATGTAAACAGGTTCAAAAAGGTGACTGGTGTTTTTTAACGCATCCAGATAATTGTATTGCAACTGCAAGAGTACTTCTGAGGCATTAGCCAAATCATCCTTTGAAAAATTAAAATCAAGTGTATCAATATTTTGAGCATAAATGGTATTGAGACTACGAAGTTGAGAATTTAGATTAATACTATTTTGATTATAGGTTTTATCATAACAATCAGGTATTGGTAATGAACTTATGTTTTCCTCGACAAAAGCATTAAATCTATTTACATCGTAAATTCTCAAAAAATTGGAAAGGACAGCACTTTTTTGGTCAGGATCAATTTCTATGGCTTTTTTTAAGTTAAAATCGAGCAATCCAAAAAATGCCAGGTAATGGTTTATTTGCGAAATTCTTTCGTTAAAGTTATTTTTATCAGCATCAACATACAAAAACTCAACATTTAAAATTTCGAACTCCGGATTCTCAACCTTTAATAACGCTTCCCCTTCCTGCTTCCTTCGATTACTAACACTGGTGTTTAGCCCCGAAATTATTACAGTTTCATTATCATCATCATTTTTTATACTAATCTCAAAACTATAACCTGATGGCATTAAAACATCGCTGAGGTCAAATTTTTCATAATAAATATCGCCTTCCATCTGATTTCGCGAAATGTTACTTTCTATTTCATAATACCCTCCGGGCTTTTCAGAGATATTTACTTCCAACTCATAATTCAGAGTGTATTGAGTTTTGTATAAGTTCAGATAATTGTATCTCGCCATTTCTTTAACAAAATAATTATTGAGCGAACGTACATCATCAACACCGAATTTAAAGGCGTAAACTGAATTTTCGCAAATGTTAATCCCGGGTGGATTGCCTGCTATGCCCCCTCCACGAAACAGTCCGATAAAAATTAGTATGATAATAATATACTTCAAAGGCATTAATTTTTGATTTCGACAAAGATACATTTTGTGGTAATAACACAGCATTGTGGATTAAATTATTAGAAAGCTCAACGTTTTTCAGCATACTATTTTGTTAATTTGCAAAAAGAAATAAAATGAATATATTAATACTTGGATCGGGTGGCAGGGAACATGCCCTGGCCTGGAAAATAAAACAAAGTTCACATCTCGAAAACTTATTTATTGCTCCCGGAAATGCCGGTACACTGGCACTGGGAATGAATATTGATCTGAATCCGGGTGATTTTGCCGGTATCGGACAATTCGTAATCGACCACACCATTGGTATGATTGTAGTTGGCCCCGAAGCGCCACTGGTTGATGGCATTCGTGATTATTTTGATTCTGACAACCGTTTTTGTAATGTATCGGTAATTGGCCCCACAAAGGCAGGCGCCATGCTTGAAGGTAGTAAAGATTTTGCCAAAAAATTTATGAGCAAATATAAAATCCCCACAGCTGCCTATCAAACTTTTGGTGCAGGTGAAGTACAAAAAGGCCATTTGTTTCTGGAATCTCTGAAACCACCTTTTGTTTTAAAAGCCGATGGCCTTGCTGCCGGCAAAGGAGTAATTATCACCAGCGATCTTTCGGAAGCCAAAACCATACTTACCGAAATGATAGATGAAGCAAAATTTGGTGATGCCGGCAGTAAAGTTGTAATTGAAGAATTTTTGGATGGAATTGAGTTATCGGTTTTTGTATTAACTGATGGGAAAAATTATGTTATCCTACCCGAAGCTAAAGACTACAAAAGGATTGGTGAAGGCGACACCGGAAAAAACACAGGAGGCATGGGCTCCATATCACCGGTTCCGTTTGCCGATAAAGCTTTTATGAAAAAAGTAGATCAGCAAATCATAAAACCTACCATCGATGGTTTGGCAAAAGAAAAAATACTTTATCAGGGGTTTATCTTTTTTGGATTGATAAATGTAAAAGGAGAACCATGGGTAATTGAGTACAATTGCCGCTTGGGTGATCCGGAAACTGAAGCAGTAATGCCACGCATTAAATCCGATTTCCTGAAATTACTTTTGGCAGTAAAAAAGCAAAATCTAAATAAATATTCCATCGAATTCGAAACTGACCATGCTGCTTCGGTGTTTCTGGTTTCGGGCGGGTATCCTGATGCTTACCAAAAAGGCAAAGAAATTTTAGGTTTGGATAAAATTAGTGGAAGCATTATTTTTCATGCAGGCACCAAACCAACCGACACAAACCCTGTTACCAATGGTGGACGTGTATTGGCCATAACATCGCTTGCCGAAAACATGAAGATGGCTCTAAATAAATCTTATAATAATGCCGAACTTGTAGATTTCGACAAAAAGAACTATCGGAGAGATATCGGAAATGATTTGCTGAAATACTCT
>JAOZRY010000640.1 GCA_029939965.1 Bacteroidales bacterium
TTTGCTCCTTATCCATCGATTCGTCAATCATTCCTGATATTTTTACATATCCACCTAAGGGTAGCCATCCCAAACCATACTCGGTATCTTTATATTTATACTTGAAAAGTGAAAACCACGGATTAAAAAACAGGTAGAATTTTTCAACTTTGGTTTTGAAGGCTTTTGCTGCGATAAAATGACCAAATTCGTGGACGATAACCAGAATTGAAAGACTGAGCAGCAAATGAAGTACTTGAATTAAAATATCCATTAAAATTTATTATTATCTGTTTTGAACTATCAGTTTATTTGTATAAGATTTTGAAATTCTGTTTGTTTCCACCAAATCATCAAACGTAGGAACCGGAATAAAACCTATCGATTGCATACATTGTTCAATAATTTGAGGAATTTGTAAAAACCTAATCTTTTCTTCAAGAAATGCTTCCACAGCAACTTCGTTAGCCGCATTCATGATACAAGGTAGATTTCCACTTTTTTCCATAGCTTCGTAAGCGAGTGCAAGATTACTAAAAATATTTCTATCGGGCTGCAGGAAGGTGAGCTTAGGATAATCAATAAAGTTAAATCGCGGAAACGAGGATTTTATCCTATCCGGAAAAGCAAGAGCATATTGTATAGGAAGTTTCATGTCAGGAAGTCCCATCTGTGCTTTCATGCTGCCATCGATGAATTGTACAATAGAATGAATTACGGATTGGGGGTGGATAACTACGTCAATTTGATCAGGATGTAAATTAAAAAGCCATTTTGCTTCAATTACCTCAAGCCCCTTATTCATCATGGTGGCTGAATCGATGGTTATTTTTGATCCCATACTCCAGTTCGGATGGTTCAGTGCCTGAGCTTTAGTAACATTTTGAAGGTATTCTTTCGGCTTTCCAACGAATGGTCCGCCAGAAGCTGTTAAATAAATCTTTTCAATTTTATTTGTTGTTTCTCCGATCAGGCATTGAAATATTGCAGAATGTTCTGAATCGACCGGGATAATTTTGACCTGATGTTTGCGGGCAAGCTTTGTAATCAGATCGCCAGCTACAACCAACGATTCCTTATTTGCAAGTGCAATATCTTTTCCGGCTGTAATGGCATTAATTACAGGTTTTAACCCTGCATAACCAACAAGTGCAACCAATACCATATCTATTTGTGGCAACGAAACAATAGTATTAATGTCATCTTTACCGGCATAAATCTTTATTCCACTTCCTATCAAAGCCTCCTGAACTTTTTTGTATGACTCCTTGCAACCAATAACAACGGCTTCAGGACGGAACTCTATAGCCTGATGTATTAATTTTTTATGATTATTGTGAGCGGTTAATACAACCGGATAAAATTTTTCGGGGTTATTCCTGATAACTTCAAGAGCCTGCTCCCCAATTGAACCGGTTGAACCTAATATGGCAATATTTTTTGTCAAAGTTTATTAAATTTTTCGTGGCAAAAGTAAGGAATAAGATATGATTAAAAAGAAATGAATTCTTCAGGGTCGATGGGTTTGCCATTGTACCAAAGTTCAAAATGCAGGTGTGGGCCTGTTGATAACTCTCCGGATTGGCCAACGATAGAAATTGTTTCACCTGCCTTAACAAATGTTCCCTGCTGCTTTAAAATACTGGAATTGTGTTTGTAAACAGAGATCAAATTATTTTTGTGTTGTATCCCAATGATGTAACCTGTTTCCAGAGTCCAGTCAGAAAAAATTACAGTACCATCGAAAGTTGCTTTTATGGCCTCGCTGGTATTTGCAACTATATCAACGCCAAAATGATCTTGCGATGGATCAAAGCTATGGGTGATAATTCCGTTTAATGGTGGGAAAAAATTTATGTTACCAAGGTTACGTGGAATATAATTGTATAAATTATTTTGATAAAGATTGTATTTGGTCTGATTTTCATACTCAGCACGGAGCATCGAATCTTCGCTTGAAATAGAAAAGGTAATTGTATCATAATTTGCATAACCACTTCGGCTGGGCACTTCTATTTCATCAGTCGTTTCACCGGAGATGAGCCTGTTAAGGTTTTTTATGTAAATATCCTGTTGCCTGAATACATTCTCAAGAGAATCTGTTTTTTGCTGAAGATCGTAGATGTTCTTGGGCAATGTAACATCAATGTACCCCGGAATGTATTCGCGAAGTGAGGTGAAGGCAATGAGATAAATTGTGAGCATAATAAGAACCAGCATTAAAGAAGCAGTAAGTATGATTACCCCAAGTCGTGAAACGCGAAAAGAAAGCTTTTCTTCAAACGAATTGGCATCCATCAATACCAGTTTGTACTTTCGTTTAAGTTTTTCTATTCTTTTCCCTTTTTTATTTTGCTTCACCGTTGGTTATTTCTTTTAGGTGCAATTTTGCAAAGATCGTTTTTTGAAATCATTTTGCGCAAATTGTAAACAAGGAAAAAAAAGATAAGTTGTGTAGATTCAAAAATTACTTTCTCCTCCACTAATAAGATAGTGTCTGCAAGAAAACTCAATGTTTCAGGAAGTGGGTGTCAGAAATCGCTGA
>JAOZRY010000641.1 GCA_029939965.1 Bacteroidales bacterium
AATAAGAACTATGCAAACTAAATAATCAATACTAAAGCCGGTGAGATTTTTATTATTTCTTCTATTCCCGATTTCTTTGATTTATAGCATCATAGTTTTAATTCGCAATAAATGCTATGATTGGGGGATATTTAAATCCACCAAATTTAATCTTCCGGTAATTTCGGTTGGCAACCTGAGCGTGGGAGGTACAGGAAAAACACCACACGTCGAAAATATCGTCAGGCTGTTAAAACCTGATTTTAATATTGCCGTACTTAGCAGAGGTTACAAACGAAAAACGAAAGGATTCGTTATGGCAACCAATCAATCAACTTCCCTCGACATTGGTGATGAGCCTTTACAAATTAAAAAAAAATACAAGAAAATTACGGTAGCGGTTCATGAAAACCGCGTAAAAGGAATTAATGAAATAATAAAACAAGAGCCAAACACAGAGGTAATAATTTTGGATGATGCTTTTCAGCATAGAGCTGTAAAACCTAGTCTTTCGATTTTACTCACCGATTTTCATAACCTCTACCCCGAAGATTATACACTTCCCGTAGGTACACTTCGTGAGCTAAGATGTGGAGCAAAAAGAGCTGATATAATTGTTGTTACAAAAACTACTAAAGTGCTTTCGCCCATTACAATAAGACGGGTTTCCTCACTCATCAAACCCCGTAAACATCAACAGCTATTCTTTTCTTACATAAACTATGGCAAATTATGCCCCCTTCCGGGGTTGAACATACCTGTTCCTGAAGGCAACATCAACACTATTTTGCTATTTACCGGAATAGCCAATACATACCCGTTGCGCGAACACGTTTTAAAAATGACCAATCACCTCGAAATAATTAAATTTGGTGATCACCACAAGTTTACCAAAAAGGACTATCATAAAATCAAACAAACGTTTGAAAATATCTATACAAAAAATAAGATTCTTATTACAACCGAGAAAGATGCCATGCGAATTGCAATACCAAAAATTCCAAATATCCTGGCCGGTTTACCAATTTTTTACATTCCTATCGAAACAAAAATCCATAAAGAGTTTAGAAAAGATTTTAACGAACAAATAAGACAAAATGTACGAAAAAATTCAGGAGACAGTAGCGTTTATTAAAGAAAAGACAAATTTTAATCCCGGGATTGGAATCATTTTAGGAACAGGATTAGGCAACTTTATCGAACAAATAGATGTAGAACACAGCATACCTTACGAAGAAATACCCCATTTTCCTGTTTCAACGGTCAAAGGCCATCACGGAGCCCTGATCCTTGGGAAAATAAAAAACACACCGGTTGTTGCTCTTAAAGGAAGATTTCATTTTTATGAAGGTTACTCCATGCAGGAAGTTACCTTACCTATCAGGGTTTTAAACTTCCTTGGGATAAAGCATCTGTTTTTATCTAATGCCAGCGGAGGCACCAACACATCTTTCAAGGTGGGCGATATGATGATTATTGAAGATCACATTAACCTTACCGGCCAAAACCCATTAATAGGTCAAAATGATGACAGGCTCGGGCCACGGTTTCCTGACATGAGCGAAGTTTATGATAAAAAACTCATAAGCCTGGCACTTGAAGTAGCAAAAAATAAAGGGCTGAAATGTCAAACCGGAGTGTATGCTGCTGTTACGGGACCAAACTACGAAACACCTGCCGAATACAAATACATCCGTACCATTGGTGCCGATGCGGTTGGAATGTCAACAGTACCCGAGGCCATTGTGGCAAGGCACATGAACCTTTCGTGCTTTGCAATTTCAGTAATTTCGGATTTGGGTGTTGAAGGAAAAATCGAATTTATTTCGCACGATGCTGTGATAGATGCCGCCAGTATTGTTGAGCCAAAGATGACCCGGCTCTTGCTTGGGATGATTGAAAAACTTGGTATGTAAGATAGTTTTTGATTAGGGGATGGATTGCTAAAATAAAGCACTTTGTTAATTTTGGATTTTTGATTAATCCAGTACTCTAAAGATTTTTCATGGTTACCACCCACCCTTTTCAATGTTATCAAAATCAATAACTTTCAAACACCATTTACCGGTAGCATCTAACTTTCGGGTGAAAAACGGTTTTAATGCAAATCCTATGGCAACCATCGATGCCGAAATTAATAATGTTTGCTCATCGATTACAGGGCTTTCATTATGTATTATTCCATTAATCCCAACAATGGCAACATAGGCTATTCCAGCACGAATAAAAAATATTTCGGATAACGCTATTACAAAAATCCGCGGCCTTAAAACCGTGGCTATGTTTTTTAGTTTTACTTCATAAAATGTATCAACGGTAATGGTGCTATCTGTTATATAGGTAATTGTTTCTTCAATAAAAAACTCCCCTTTCAGAGTTTGAAAAGAGATTTTATCATTCACCTCATATTTAAAGTTTTTTACTGTTCCATATTTTTGAACTACGAGGTATTGTTGCGAGTATGTAGCAACGGCCAAAATAAAAAAGAATAGAAGCGAGCAAATGTATTTGAAGTTTGGTTTCATCATTTTTACTTTTATTTT
>JAOZRY010000642.1 GCA_029939965.1 Bacteroidales bacterium
TAATTTCATCAAATGATGGTATTTGTCCTCTTCTTATTTTCTCAATTTCAAGGGTTTATCTTCGTATTGTTCCGTGCTTAGACATAATCGGAGGTTTTTTCTTGTCAGGTTATTTTAGCGAATTAGGCTGTATATGCATAGTTTCCTTAGTCAACTACCACAAGCTTTTTCGAAATAGTTTTTCCATTGACAGTTAAATTGCAAAAATATATTCCAGATGATTTATTTGGGATATTCCAGTAAACATGATGTTCCCCCTTCTTCATCTTTTTATTGAGCACATTGTCTATAAGGACACCTGATAAATTGTAGATATCAATGTTTATATGGCTTTCTATTAAAAGGTTGAAATTTATGCAACACTTATTATTAGCAGGATTTGGGTATAGGGAATAACTGAAATCCACAAATTTGGAATTTATAGGATCAATAATTATTGTTATTTCTGAAGTTCCTTTGTTGATTATCAATCCCCAGTTTCCGGATATCCAACATCTTGAACCTACAGCACTAATAGCAAATAATTCATGAGGTGTATAATATTCCTCTTCCATCCAGGTTTCTCCACCATCAATTGTCGTTAATAAAGCATAATCCCCAACTGCATATCCATTATCTGGATCAGAAAAAACAACATCATTCAATTGACCCCCATAATATTGGACTTCCCAATTATTTCCACCATCTATGGTATGTAAATTTTTATAGTCTCCAACAGCCCAGCCAATTTCTTCATCAATAAAAAACACAGAATTTAATTGACCGTACTCGTCATATTGCAAAGTCCAGGTATTTCCGCCATCCTCAGAAATTAGTATTTCAGCTGAAGAAGAAACGGCCCAACCTTTTAGTGAATTCACGAAATAAATTGATTCAATAATTCCTTCTGCCCCTGTATTTATCATGTTCCAGTTGAGGCCACCATCAATAGTACGGTAAATTTCTCCATTACGCCGACCAGCCCATCCGTTATTTTTGTCAACAAAAAATATTGATTTAAACCAGGTGCCCTGGTCATTGTGTTGAATTGCCCAGGTATTTCCCCCATCGCTTGTATGGATAATTTGTCCGGTCCCGGTACTCCATCCTCCACATATCCAGCCTTTTTGTTCATCGACAAAACATAGGGAGTACCATTCCATCCAGGCTGGGGAATTTTGAGGGGTCCATGTATATCCCCCATCATCTGTAAACATGATTTCTCCCGCACCTCCTGCAGTCCAACCTATTTCCTCGCTTACAAAACAAATGTCAAACAAAGGATATATTTGGCTGTTCGATTTTAATTCCCATGTTTCCCCACCATCATCTGTTCTATACAATTTCCCATTAATACCATTACTTGATCCGATTGCCCAACCTTTATCTGAATCAAAAAAATAAATATCATAAAATGACCCCGGCCCCAGAGAGCTGATAATCCAGTTTGCTCCGCCATCATTAGTCATGAAAATTTGCCCATTGCCGCTTATGTAACCATTGAGCAAATCAGTAAAGTATATACCTGATAAATATGAGTTTTGGTAAAAAGCTTGCAATTCCCAATTATCCCCTCCATCAGAGGTATGGTAAATTGAACCCTCAAGGCTAACAATCCATCCATTTGATTCATCAACGAAATAAACTGACTTCAATATTTCTTCAGTAAAACTTTCGGGTTCATTCCAGGTAATCCCACCATCTTCGGTTTTCATGGCCACCCCATATTTTCCAACAGCCCAACCAAATTGTGAGTTTAAGAAAAAGAGTTGGTAAATTGTTCCGTCAGCCAAATCATATTGGGTTTGCCAGGATTCACCACCATCAGTTGTATGAAGTATCTTCCCGGAGGAACCATTATGACAACCTATCCATCCAACCTGGTCATTGTCAAAATGAACTGAAACCAATTGGTACCCAGTTCCACTTGTTTGTTCATCCCACGTTAATCCGCCATCATTTGAATTAAGGATCAAACCTTCATAACCAACTATCCAACCGTTTTCATCATCCGAAAAATCCATTGAATAAAGTGGGACAGAAACTCCGGTTGGATGTATTTGCCAGGAATATCCTCCATCTGATGTAATTAATACTTGACTGCCCGAGATCATCCAACCCCGGTATTGATCATAAAACTCAATATCATGTACTGGGTTTGGAGGGAAAGGGCATTGAAGGTTCCATTGCGAAAAACCTGTATTAAAGAGACTTATCAAAGAGAAAAAGACAATAAAATTTTTCATGGTATCCATCTTTGTAAATATTTAAATTAATATGTCGTAAAGTTAAGTAATATTAATATATTTTATCCGGTAAAATTAAGAAAAGACGATTAATTTTCGTATTCTTGCTAACAAAAAACAATAAGCAATAAACAAACTTCCCATGCCAAAAAAACCAACAATCTCCAAATCCTCTTTTATTAAAGGGAAACAATGTTTAAAAGCGCTCTATTTGCAGAAAAAACATCCTGAACTGCAAGACCCGGTTTCGGAAGGGCAGCAGGCTATTTTCGACCGGGGCACCAATGTGGGCGAGC
>JAOZRY010000087.1 GCA_029939965.1 Bacteroidales bacterium
AAAAAAACTATAGTTTTTACTTTAGTATCCAATTGCACACATTTATGATTTACTTTGTGCCGATAAATTATGCAAGTAGATTTAATAAAGTGTTCGTCATCATAAATTAATAGTACAAAAAGATAATACTATTTCACGGCACAAAAATTTTGCTTGTAATGAAAAATACCATGTTGAACAGGAAAATAAATCAGATTTTTATTTTTGAGAGATGAAGCTTAGGAAATTTTTAAAAAACTTTTTTTTGACATCTGATGAATATCTTCCCAGTCAGGAATTTTCAGGGCCTGGTAAACACAAACGAGTTATTCAAATAGCTGTGTGGGTTACTTTTTTTTGTTGTATCAGGAACAGTATTTTTTTTGTCAGTAACGAACTTTTGGGATACAATAATTCTAATTGATGAATTTGTTGAATATGTTGGTGAAAAACTTGGTCTGCGCACAAAATAGAATATTTATATATGAAAAGTAAAAGCACACAAATCGATCAAAAAATCTCAAACGAGGAAATTAATAATCAATTGAAATATTTAAACCTGCTTGCAAAACAATTCCCAACCGTTCAATCGGCGAGTAGCGAAATTATTAATCTCGAAGCTATCCTGAAATTACCAAAAGGAACCGAACATTTTCTTTCTGATATTCATGGCGAGTATGAAATATTCAGTCATGTATTGCGAAACGGATCAGGAGTTATCAGGCAAAAAATTGAAGATGTTTTTAAAAACACACTTCGCAAATTTGTTAAAGATGAACTGGCTACCCTGATTTATTATCCTGAAGAAAAACTTGCACTTATCGAAAAACGTGAGAATAATCTGGAAGAGTGGTATGCCGTTACCTTGCAACGCCTCATTGAAGTAACCCGCTCAACTGCCTCAAAATATACCCGGTCGAAGGTTCGAAAAGCACTACCTGCCGATTTTTCGTACATCATTGAGGAATTGCTCCACGAAAGTCCAACATCCCAGAATAAAGCAAAATATTATGAAGGAATTATTGAAACGATAATTCGTATCGAAAGAGCCACAGAATTTATCATTGCCATTTGTAAACTTATTCAGCAACTTGCCATCGACAGGTTACACATTGTTGGAGATATTTTCGACCGGGGTCCATATCCTGAAAAGGTAATGGATAAATTGTTGGAATATCATGCTGTGGATGTGCAATGGGGAAACCATGATATTATCTGGATGGGTAGTGCTGCCGGCATAAAACCATTGATAGCAAACCTGATACGTATTTCGGCAAGATATATGAATCTCGATACCATTGAGGATGGTTATGGGATTAGCTTGCTACCTCTCGCTACATTTGCTATGGATACATATAAAGATGATCCTTGTGAACTTTTTCAACCAAAGCTTGGCGAAAATTCACATCCTAAAAGTAAACAGGTGCTTATGGTTAGCAAAATGCAGAAGGCAATTTCTATCATTCAGTTTAAACTCGAAGCTGAGATCATCAAAAGAAATCCACAGTTCGAAATGGACGACAGAAACTTGTTGCACCTGATGGATTTAAAAAATGGAACGATAACAATTGATGGGAAGACGCATAAGTTAAAGGACTCCTATTTCCCAACCATCGATCCGAAATCTCCATATCAGCTTAGCACCGAGGAACATGAGGTAATGGAAAAACTCAAGACATCGTTTTTGCAAAGCGAACGACTAAAAAAGCACGTGAAATTCCTCTATGCCAAAGGAAGCATGTATTTGAAGTATAATAATAATTTATTATTTCACGGCTGTTTACCACTTAATGCTGATGGAAGTTTTGCGGAAATGACAATTGGCACACAGAAAATAAGCGGGAGCAAGCTTTTGGATAAATTTGATGTTTTTGCACGAAAAGCATACTTTACCCGAAATGACAAAGATCAGGATGTTGTTGCACGCGACCATACCTATTATTTATGGTGTGGCCCAAAATCACCACTTTTTGGAAAACAAAAAATGGCAACCTTCGAAAGGTATTTCATTCGGGAAAAAGAGACGCACAAGGAAGAGAAAAACGCCTATTTTATATTGAACAATGATGAGAAGCTCCTAAACAATATCTTGCAGGAATTTGGCCTGGATGTTTCTTCGGCACATTTAATAAATGGTCATGTACCCGTAAAAGCTAAAAAAGGAGAAAGCCCGATAAGAGCCAATGGGAAACTCCTGATTATCGATGGCGGGATGTCGGTGGCTTATCAAAAAGTAACCGGAATTTCAGGATACACACTTATCTACAATTCCTATGGACTTATACTGGTGGCACATCAAACTTTTAATTCGGCAGCGGAAGCCATCGAAGAAGAAACTGATATTCTTTCAAACATTACCCACCTTGAACCAAATAGTAGCCGAAAAACAGTAAAAGATACCGATGGAGGAAAACAACTCCGACAACAAATAGAAGATTTAGAAATGCTGTTAACTGCTTATCGCAAAGGACTTGTAAAGGAAAAAAGATAAAACAAAAAAAGATGATGCAAAATATATTTTGCCAAACAAAAAATAGAAGTATCTTTGCGCACGATTTTTAGAAAAGATAAAATACAGAATAGTATGTACTTAACATCAGAAATTAAGAGCGAGTTTTTTAAGCAACACGGTAAGTCAGAAAATGACACCGGATCACCGGAAGGTCAAATTGCTCTATTCACATTTAGGATCAGCCATCTTACAGGTCACCTGAAATCAAATAAAAAAGATCTTTTTACGAGACGTTCACTGGTACGTTTAGTAAGCAAAAGAAGGAAACTACTTGATTACTTAAAGGATATTGACATCTCAAGGTACAGAGCGATCATCAAAAAGCTCGGGCTTAGAAAATAAAAAATTTAGAGTAATGATTTTTCAGAAAAGGCAATTTTACGCGAATTGCCTTTTTTTGTATGTATTGTAGTAGTAGAAGTAAATAAAATAAAGAAAGTTTAAAATGAACGAAAGTATTATAATAGAAAAGTTTGAAATGCCAGATGGTAGCGAAATAATTATCGAAACCGGAAAACTGGCACGTCAGGCTGATGGTGCTGTAGTTGTAAAGCATGGCAATACAATGTTGCTGGCAACTATTGTATCGAACAAAGAAGCACGCGAAGATGTTGATTTTCTTCCATTAACAGTAGAGTATCAGGAAAAATATTCCTCAACAGGTCGCTTCCCCGGCGGTTTTTTTAAACGCGAAGCAAGACCTTCTGAATATGAGATTCTAATAGCACGATTAGTCGATCGTGCCCTTCGCCCACTTTTTCCGGATGATTATCATGCCAACACCCAGGTTCAGATTTCATTAATTTCGGGCGACAAAAACACAGCTCCCGATGCACTCGCTGCACTCGCTGCATCAGCAGCTATAGCTGTTTCAGATATCCCTTTCAATGGCCCGATCTCAGAAGTTCGGGTTGCACGTATTGAAGGTGAATTTGTTGTAAATCCAACTATCGATCGTTTGGCAAAAGCCGACATCGACATAATGGTAGCCGCAACCGAAGAAAATATTATGATGGTTGAAGGTGAAATGAAAGAAGTTTCGGAAGCAGAAATGCTCCAGGGTTTAAAGCTTGCCCATGAAGTTATTGCAAAGCAATGCCAAATGCAAAAAACTCTTGCATCGAAGGTTGAAAAAGCTCAGGTAAAAAGAGAGTACAACCATGAAATTAATGATGAAGACCTGAAACAAAAAATGCATGATGCATTGTATGATAAACTCTATGCTATTGCCAAACAAGGTACTGCTAAGCATGAAAGAAGCGATCTTTTTGATGAGATCAAGAAAGAGTTTATCGAATCACTCCCCGAGGAGGAAGCCGATGAAAAAGCAAATATGATCAACCGCTATTTCCATGATGTGGAAAAAGCTGCCATCAGGAATTTTATACTTACCGAACGCCGCCGTATCGACCAGCGTGAGCTTGATGAAATAAGACCAATCTGGTCGGAGGTAAACTATCTGCCATCAGCACATGGCTCAGCTGTATTTACCAGAGGCGAAACCCAATCGTTAGTTTCCGTTACCCTTGGAAGCAAACTTGACGAACAAGTGATTGACGGAGTTGTTTTTGAAGGAAAAAATAATTTTATCCTGCATTATAATTTCCCTTCATTCTCTACCGGCGAAGCCAGGCCTAATCGCGGAACCAGCCGACGTGAGATTGGACATGGAAACCTTGCCCTTCGTGCATTAAAATTCGTGATGCCACATGGTGAACAAAATCCTTATACCGTACGAATAGTTTCTGACATTCTGGAATCCAACGGATCGTCATCGATGGCTTCGGTTTGTGGCGGAACCCTTGCACTGATGGATGCAGGAATAAAAATTAGTAAACCCGTTTCAGGTATAGCCATGGGTTTAATTACCGAAAAAGATGGCAGCAATTACGCTATCCTTTCCGATATACTTGGCGATGAAGATCACCTTGGTGATATGGATTTTAAAGTTACCGGAACACGTGATGGTATTACTGCCTGCCAGATGGATATTAAAGTTGACGGTCTTTCGCATGAGATACTTGAACAAGCCCTGGAACAAGCCAAAAAAGGCCGGTTACATATCCTCGACAAAATGGAAGAAACTATAAGTAAGCCACGTGAGGACTATAAAGAGCATGTTCCACGCATTGAGCAACTTAAAGTTCCTAAAGAATTTATTGGTGCCATTATTGGTCCCGGCGGAAAAATTATTCAGGATCTCCAGGCCGAAACAGGATCGACAATTGTAATCGAAGAAATTGATGAATTTGGAATTGTTGATATTGTAGCTGTAAACAAAACCTCGATTGAAGCAGCGAAAGCAAAAATTCGCGCAATTATAGCTATTCCTGAAGCAGGTGAAACTTACAAAGGAAAAATTAAAAGCATTACAGCCTTTGGTGCATTTGTAGAAATTATGCCCGGAAAAGAAGGTTTGTTGCACATTTCGGAAATCGAATGGAAAAACACGAGTGATGTTGAAGATGTTTTGCAGGTTGGAGAAGAAGTAGAAGTGAAGCTTATTGAAGTTGACAGGAAAACGGGTAAAATGAAACTCTCGAAAAGAGCGTTAATTGAGAAACCGGAAGGCTATGTTGACAGTCGCCCACCCCGAAACGACCGTGGTGGAAACGACCGCAGAAGACGCGATAGCGGTGGAAGAGATAGTGGTGGAAGAGATAGCAGAGGAGGAAATAATCCACGACGACCCAACAGGTATTAATCCTGTAAAAAAAAATCCGCAAGAAAGAATATTTCTTGCGGATTTTTTTTTAATACTCAACATCTTATCGTGTACCCCCCCAGACTTTACACCTCCTCCGAATAATAGAAAAGCTCCTGAGATTAGAAGGTAACAAACAAAAGCAAAAACATACACTTCCAAATCCCAGGAAGTTGTGCCCCCTTCTTTAATTTTGGAAAGAGGTCGGTGGGTGAGGCGAAAAATCGTACTGGAATATTAACTACAACAAAAAATATTTCGACCCTCCACACTTTTCGTAAATTCTGTAGGTATGAGGATGCTATAAATATCTCGAACTCCACCCAAAACTATTCCAGGAGATAATTCCAACTCACTTTTGATGAATTACAACATGAATGTTTTCATTGTTTGTTTTCAGGAATTTATAATTTTGCTATCGGTTAAATCAAATCCAAAATCATAAAATATGTGTCAGATTATAGCTCCATCAATATTATCAGCAAACTTTGGAAACCTCCAATCTGAGGTTGAAATGTTAAATCAGAGCCAGGCCGACTGGATTCATATCGATGTTATGGATGGCGTATTCGTGCCAAATATTTCATTTGGCTTTCCGGTATTAAAGTTCATATCCGAAACTACCACCAAACCTCTCGATGTTCACCTGATGATAGTGAATCCGGAAAAATATTTTGAGATTTTCAGGAAATATGGAGCCACTTCGCTAACAATTCATTACGAAGCAAGCACACATCTACATCGCAGCATACATGCCATCCGCGATCTTGGAATGAAAGCAGGGGTTGCCCTAAATCCACACTCCAATATTTCGCTGTTAGACGATATTATTTCAGATTTGGATATTGTTTTGATCATGAGTGTAAACCCCGGATATGGCGGGCAAAAATTTATCGAGAATACCTACAGTAAAATCCATCGGCTGAAAGATATGATAATACAAAAATCATCAAAAGCACTTATTGAGATTGATGGAGGTGTATCCCTTGAGAATGCTCCCCGGCTTGCTGAAGCCGGAACCGATGTACTTGTTGCCGGAAACACTATTTTTGCATCAGAGAATCCTGCCAGTACTATTCGACTTTTAAAATCACTCAAGCCGGTAAAATAACATGTCGTTTAACAAAATAGTTTTAATAGGTGCCGGAAGAGTAGCAACCCAACTTGCAAGAATACTTGTTGAAAAACAAAAAACTATTCTGCAGGTTTTTAGCAGAAGCGATGAATCTGCTCAACAACTTTCTTCCATTTCCGGAGCTGAGCCTGTTACCAAAATATCTTTAATTACCTTAAATGCCGACCTTTACATTATTTCGGTAGTTGACGATGCCATCGAAACTATTGCCAAACAATTAACCCTGGAAAATAAATTAGTTGTTCACACTTCGGGTTCGGTGCAAATGAAAACTCTCAGCACTGCATCCTCAAAATTTGGTGTATTTTATCCTTTGCAAACATTTGATAAGAAAAAAAATATCAGTTTCTCTGAAATCCCAATTTGTATTGAAGGCTCTGATAAACAAGTCGAATCTGATTTAATAACATTAGGTAAAGAGCTTTCGAAAGATGTGAGGATAATTAGTTCGGAGCAGCGTCTTTATATTCATATTGCAGCGGTTTTTGCCAGTAACTTTTCTAATTTTATGTATTTGATTGGTGCAGAAATTCTTGAATATGCCGATGTGGATTTTAATATTTTAGCTCCACTAATCAAGGAAACAGCAGATAAAATCACTAAAAACCATCCATACCTGTCGCAAACCGGGCCGGCACTCAGGGGTGATTTTAAAACAATGCAAAAACATCTTGATATGTTGGAGGGGCATCCCGAAAAAAAAGACATCTATAAGAATATCAGTAAATTTATTACAAGCTATTTTTCTCAACAGAAAAACAAATAATACTACCGGATTAGCCGGTATAAAATCCGAAATTTATGACAGTAAAAAATTACAAAGAACTTTTAAAGAATATCACCACCCTGATTTTTGATTATGATGGTGTATTCACTGATGGAAAAATCCTGATGACCGATAATGGCGAGCAACTTCGAACATCCAATGTAAAAGATGGTTACGCACTTCAGCTTGCCAGAAAGAAAGGTTACCGTATTGCAGTTATTTCGGGTGGTACTTCCAACACAATTGTAAAACGCCTGAATGGGCTCAGGGTTATGGATGTATTCATCAAAGTTGAACATAAAATTAATGTTTATCAGGAGTACCTGAAAAAAAACAATCTGGAGTCGCACGAAGTACTGTTTATGGGTGATGACATTCCGGATATTGAAATTATGAAGGAAGCCGGAGTTTCAGTGTGTCCGGCCGATGCAGCTGAAGAAATAAAAGTATTAGCTAACTATATTTCGCATATAAAAGGTGGCGAAGGGTGTGTGAGGGACATTCTGGAACAAGTTATGAAAGTGCAGGGAAAATGGATGAATAATGATGCTTACAAATGGTAAACAATGCAGGTAAACGGAAAAGATTACAGAACAGTTTGGATGCATCAGCGATCGGTATTTATGATCGAGCAAAACCTGCTGCCTTTTGAGTTTAAAATTTTTGAATCTAAAAATTATCAACAAACCTGCAATGCAATTCGTACTATGCTGGTGAGGGGTGCAGGAGCTATTGGTGCTGCGGCAGGATTTGCTATGGCTCAGGCATTTTTGGAAGCTCCCAAAGATAATTTTCGGAACTTTGTTGCACAAGCACGAAAAGATATTGAAGCTACCCGACCTACAGCACGCAATCTTTTTTATGCTACCGAAAGAGTTTATCTATCCGGAAAAAAATCTACAGAACTTGCACTCACCGAAGCTCAGGCTGTGGCCGATAAAGATGCTGCTGACTCACAGGCCATCGGAACTTTTGGGAATCGACTCATCAAAAATGGCTTCCATATCCAAACCCATTGTAATGCAGGCTGGCTGGCTTTTGTAGATTTTGGTACCGCACTATCACCAATTTACAAAGCGCATAAGGCAGGTAAAGATATATTTGTGTGGGTTGACGAAACCAGGCCACGAGGGCAGGGGGCTAAATTAACTGCATGGGAGTTACAAAACGAAAATATTCAGCATAGGATAGTCCCTGATAACGCAGGTGCATGGCTCATGTCGCAGCAAAAAGTGGACATGATGATTGTTGGTGCCGATCGCATTGCTGCAAATGGTGATACCGCAAATAAAATCGGAACCTTCGAAAAAGCTATCGTGGCAAAAACTTTTGACGTTCCATTTTATGTAGCAGCTCCAACTTCTACTTTCGACCTATCAACCAAAACCGGTAATGATATTATTATCGAGGAGAGAAATCAGGAAGAGGTTCTGTGCCAATCAGGAATTGATAATGCCGGAATTTTACGAAAAATAAGGATAGCTTCACCAAGCTCAGAAGCTATAAATCCTGCATTTGATGTTACACCTGCAAAATATATAACGGGAATAATTACCGAAAAGGGAGTAATTAAACCAGATGAGGAAACCATCAGGAAGTTATTCCTGTGATATTTGAATAAGTGATATTTCTAAGGGGCCACCATCATGTTCCAGACTTAACCAATTATTATCTTCACTAAACCATTTATATTGCCCCCCAACCTTTATAATGTAATCGTGCATGTTTCCGGTTGCCGGAATATTAATCACAAATCCACCGTTTTTACTTCCGCCTTTACCAAAATTCAGGAATAACCTAAACTCCTTATCGCTTAAGTTTTTCGCTTTCAACACCACATAACTCTCTTTACGACCCCGAAGCGGCACCGGTGCAAATTCAAATTTTGCCAATGCATTCTGCTCAACTACCTCGCTTTTGCTCACAATATTAACCACCACATTTTCTTCCATTATTTTTGATATCTCTTTGATCTTCTTTTCCGGATATACCTCTTCGGGCAAAACCTTTGCAGCAGCAAGATAGTGCTGTATTGCATTATCATACACCTTTTGTTTCAACAAACGATCGGCTTCCAAAATCAATTTATCATATTCCTCTTTTATCTTTTCATACTCAAGTGCTAATATATTGTCGATCTCCAATATCTTTCCTGCCGGGTACGATTCTTCGGGAAACAGCGCAGCGGCCTCTTGAAATGATGACCTGGCTTCTTTGTAATTTTTTGCATCATACTGAAAATTCCCGGAACTAACATAATTGCTATAGAGTTCTTGTTTCCTCGCAAGATCTTGTGCGATTTCCCCCATAATCTTTTCGATCTCTACCAGACGGGTTTTAGGATATTCCTCCGCAGGTTTTACTGTAGATGCTTTTTCGTATTCCGCTTGCGCTGATTCGTAATTTTCATCTGCGAAA
>JAOZRY010000643.1 GCA_029939965.1 Bacteroidales bacterium
ATGGAAAGTGCTGACCTTTTATATTGGGATGTCCCGGCCACAGATATTGAAATTTTGTACAACGCCCAAAATGTTAATGGTAACCCTTACAATTACATTTATCTACCACTTTCTGCCAATAATGTGGTAACTACCTGGGGGCAAAACCTGGGTTACAAAGGTTCGTATGTAAACTATTATATCGGGAATACTGTAGTGTTGGCACCTACATATAATGATCCCAACGATGCGGTTGCCATTTCAATTTTGCAAACAATTTATCCAACACGAACAGTTGTTGGGATAGATGTAAGAAACCTGTATTCGCAAGGCGGGATGATACATTGTGTTACACAGCAGCAGCCAGCCGCTAAAAATCCTACAGGCTCTATTGAGAAAGATAAAAACGGCATTAAATTATCGCAAAACACCCCGAACCCTTTTAGCGAAAGCTCTATTATTTCTTTTTCTTTAAAGGAGAATTCTTCTGTGAAATTAGAAGTATTTAATTCAGCAGGACAAAAGGTAACCACTATCATTAATTCAAAATTGCCTGAAGGTGAACACAGCTATACACTTTTGACTGAGGATTATAAGAGTGGAGTATATTCCTATACATTAACGGTTGATAATTCCATCGAATTGAGTAGAAAAATGGTAGTGGTGAAATAGGTTTATCTTACTTTTATTGCAATTCTTTCACCCATCATAATTTCTGTTTCAAGATTGTTTTCGGTATTTTTTAATAAATCATCATCAATCTCGATTTTACCTTTTTCAAAGAGAAGCACAACAGTAGAACCACCGAATTTAAAATATCCTTTTTCTTCGCCCTTTATTGCAATATCTTCTTTGTAAGTTTGTATAATACCCCCAACCATTGTTGCACCAACTTCTGCTATTACCACATCACCAAATTCGTGGGTTGTAACTGTAACATATTCCCTTTTGTTCAAACAAAAAACTTCAATAATTTCCCTTAAAGCAATTGGGTTTACTGAATAGTAATCTCCGGTAATTTTTGTTAATAATGAAACTTTACCACTTACCGGAAAATGAAACCGGTGGTAATCAGTTGGGCAAAGACGAATAATAATTAAGCTCCCGTTTTTAAATTTCGATGCCAGGGTTTTATTATTAAGAAACCCTGAAACATCAAACTTATAACCTTTCAATATAAAATCCTGGCCGCTAATATCAGTATATGCCAATATTTTCCCATCGGCGGGCGACACAACAACATTTGAATCCATGTTTACCAGCCTGGTATTTTTCTTTAATTTCCGAATAAAAAAATCGTTAAAAGAGTTAAACTCCTGCTTTTGGGCAATCCTTAAATCAATATTGTATTCTTTTGCAAAAGGTTCAATTTTATCAATTGATTTTGGGGAATCCATCATATCACCATAATACGAACTTATAAATTTCCTTTTCACCAATGCATGCAGGCTAAGTTCGCCAACAGGGTTATTGTACAACCACACAAGCCACTTTTCTCCAGCCACTTTTTCCGTTTTAATCTTCCCTGTTTTACGTTCTACATATTTTATTGGCAAATTGTCGGGTGAAGGAAAAAATGCAAGTGCGACAAGAATTATTATTGCCGAAAAAAATATTGTTTTCTTATTTATCTTCATTGCTAACAAAATTTTATTGGTTTAATGTGCCATATATTTTGGCTGTAAAGTTAATACCAAAATCTAACAATTGCTTTTGAAAACCAGATTACCCTATAGAATTATAATTTAAAAAATCACCCCTCAAATTCTTCAAGTTGTTCCTTTACTGCCAACCAAAGTGGCCTGATTTCTTTTTTCCATGCAATAAATCCTATAATAAACCCAATAGCTGCCGAGATTATGTAAAAAGCCTGAACAGCAATAATAATCTGTAATAGCGGCCATTTGTCGGAGGTGTACTTTACTAAGATCAAACAGGTTCCAACATCGAGTAAAATTATAGCAATAACACTTCCTAATTTATTGCTTTTCCAAAACCGGTATCGTTTTTCAGCTTCCAACATAAGCTCCTTTACCGAAGCCGAATAATTTACGCTTTTGTATTTTGTGTGTTTCTTCCTGAAATGAAAAGCCAGTAACAAAAAAGCTATTACATAACATCCGCCACCAATTCTTTGATAAAGTCCCATTTCGGAATCAGGGTTAAAAACATACAATACTATATAAATCAGCATCAGAACAAAAAAGAATATTTGCAAAATTACCTGCGCTTTTTTGTATTCACTATCTTTTGTTTGTAGATTATTAATAAGTGTATTCATGTCTTGTGTTTCCATTGTTTTGTAATTTTTCATTGTTACGATTTTAAAGATTTAAGAATTTCTTTTAAGTCACTTTTTATCCGATGGATTTTAACTCTTACGTTTGGTTCGGTAATACCGATAACCGAAGCAATTTCTTTGTAGCTGGCTGATTCAAGTACAAGTGTTATTATAATTTTATCAACTATTGTCAGCATATTAATTTCACTTTCGAGAGCCTGGAGCATTTTCTCCTTTTCTATTGATGTGTAATC
>JAOZRY010000088.1 GCA_029939965.1 Bacteroidales bacterium
AAAATCATAAAATAATTACAGCACAATCAAAGTGTTCGCATTTGAACGTTGAATTTTAAAAATGAACACCATTTTTATAAATATTAGTAATGACAAATTACATTGGATTGATTTTAAATATTTTACATGAAATGGCATAGTTTTAGTAAAAGCGACATTAATATTCAACAAGATGAAAAGTAAATACCTACATATTCTCCCATTCTTGATTTTCGTTTTAATATTTGCATTTGTCGCAAATGGGAACGAGGAGGAGTGTTGCACTAAAAGCAGAATTGCATCCACTGAATTTATGTATGTAAAATCATTAGATAATAATTGTACAACTTACATTCTGATGGACTCAACACAAGTTTTTGAAAACACAATGGAGGTTACTGATGAATTAAATACACCTGAACCATCGTTTGACACAATAAAATACAATGATGAACCTGATCAGAAAAAAAATAGTGGAAAGCCCAAGGGCATTTTACAAATATTTTTTAGCATAATCATGATGTTATTTGAAAGCTCATGATACAAGATTTTCTTTCCCATAATTGATTTAAGTTAGTATCTGATTTTGATTGCAAAAAAGAGAGCCGCATCCCCTGCGGCCTTTTTTTTTACTTCTCCACAATTTCGCTCAGTTCCAGCCATCTATCCGATTTCTCATCAACCTTTACCATTATTGCGGCAATATCTTGCGACCATTGCTGAAAATCGGCGGGAGTACCTACCCCTTTATTCAAATTTTCGATCAAGAGAGTTCTTTCTTTCTCAAGTAATTCAATTTCCGCTTCAAGGCGTTCATACTCTTTAATTTGCTTATAGGTAGGCTTATTTGAGGCCGGTTTCACACGGATTGATTTTTTTTGGATTTGATTTTTGCCTACTGTTTTCAGCCCTTTTGCTTCAACTTTTCTAAGCTGCACATATTCTGAATAATTCCCATAATAATCCTTAATTTTCCCATTTCCCTCAAAAGCAAATATATGATCCACCATGTGATCCATAAAATACCTGTCGTGTGAAACAATCATCAGACACCCCTCAAAACCTTCAAGAAATTCTTCGAGTTTATTTAATGTTTCAATGTCCAGATCGTTTGTAGGTTCATCAAGAATAAGGAAGTTGGGCTTTTGCAGCAATGTGGTTAGCAGGTATAATTTACGCTTTTCGCCCCCACTCAGGCTCGAGAAATAATTATAATGAATATTAGTATTAAAATTAAAATACGTAAGAAATTGAGCCGGTGTCATGCTACCCTTCTTCGTTTCTACCTGCTCGGCAATATCTTTAACAATGTCGATAATCCGCTTATCCTCCTTCATGGGTAATCCATCCTGCCTGAAATACCCAATTTTAACTGTTTTACCGTGGATAACCTTTCCTTTGTCAGGCTTGAGGCCACCCATAATTATTTCGAGTAAGGTACTTTTCCCAACGCCATTTTTACCAATTACACCAATCCGGTCACCTTTTTTAAATATGTAAGTAAAATCATTGAGGATTGTTTGATTATCAAAGGATTTATCAACATTATTAATCTCAAGTACTTTACCACCCAAACGCTGCATTTCCACATCAAACCCCTTGGTTTCGCCACCCTGACCCGATTTTGCTTTTTCTTCCAATGAGTAAAACGCATCCTCACGGGCTTTGGCTTTGGTAGCTCTTGCCTGTGGCATTCGGCGCATCCACTCCAGTTCGGTTTTATACAACGACCTTACTTTTTGGATTTCCATTTTTTCGTTAGCCACCCGTTCATTACGTTTTTCTAAGTAGTATGTGTAATTTCCGCGATATTTGTATATGGTCTGATTATCAAGTTCCAAAATTTCATCGCACACATTATCAAGAAAATAGCGGTCGTGTGTAACCAAAAAGATTGCCAGATTCTGGCGACTGATGTAGTTCTCCAACCACTCGATGGTGGGAACATCCAAATGGTTAGTTGGTTCATCTAAAATTATAAGATTTGCCTCCTCGATAAGAGCCTTTGCCAAAGCTATTTTTTTTCTCATACCCCCCGACAGCTCCCTAATTACCTGATTCAGGTTAACGATGTCGAATTTTCCAAGAATTTCTCTTATCCGCGATTCAAAATTCCATGCCTGCAATTCGTCCATACGAGTTATCACCCTGTCCGTTTCTTCTTTATCAGTTAATTCGCCCGAAGTAATTCTATTGTATTGATAAACCAACCGAACTATCGGACTCTCGGATTCGAACAAATAATCAAGTACAGATATAGATAAGTTCATCAAAGGATTTTGAGGTAGGTAGGATATTTTTATATTCGTACCCTTACTAATTTTCCCTGAGTCAGGCTGTTCAAGTGCTGTAATAATTCTTATGAGACTTGTTTTTCCGGTTCCATTCTTTGCAATCAGAGCAATTTTTTGCCCTGTTGAAATACCAAAGGAAACATTTTCGAAAAGCAGCTTTTCGCCATAAGATTTAGTAACATTTTCAACTGTAAGAATATTCATGTAATCTGAATAATAATTTATTAAAAATTTTGCAAAATAAAGCAATTAAAAAACACCAACTCAGCCTACTGAAATAAATACAAACCAAAAAATGAAAACTCATCCGCTGTTAAATTTTTTAAAAATTTGTTCATAAAATCAATTTTACATAATTTCGCAAATATTGTAAACATATAAATCTTTAAATATGAGCGAGAAGAACATTCTGGAAACTGTAGGAACCATAACAAAAAAGGAAATTTTATCAACTATTGAACACAATACTGAAAAAGCCCTGGTATTGGAAACACGAAAACCATATCCGGGATACCATGGAACCACCATCCCTGATCAGTTAAACCCCATGTCGCTTTTTTTTGTTACAGATAAAAAATACACCGGCGAAAGTATTATTAGAGCAAATATGGCTGTGAAAAAAGAATTTAATGACACCTTTGATGCAGTCCCCGGGCAAATCACTGTTTTTAATTCACTTACCCCATGCATTAGGATTAAAGACTTGAAAAGCTATGACAAAGTTACTCAACTTATAAAACTCTATCGCAAAAATGGAGTTGATTTTATGAAGAGCAGAAAATTGGATGAATTTGCCGGATTGATCAAAATTCGCAAATATTTTGAGCTGGAAAAGTTTGATGAAAATCTGTACAAAGATTTGCAAATACCGGAAATGGCTTATTTCGTTATCCCTGGTCTTTTGAGCTGGAGCGTTTTTGAAAACCTCACCCAAAATATGAAAGTTAATCCTGAATACAATAATTTTGATGCTGCTCTTGGTGTCTTCTTCACCCCACAAGGTGTGATTGATACTGTACGAATATTTAAGAGACAGATAGACATGGAAGAAATTAAATTACTAAAATCAAGATATTTACAGGAAATAAACCGACTTAGCTAATAATGATCAAACACCTGTTTTCCGGGGTAATTTATTAGCAACCTTTAGAACCAAATTTTCATTTTTCTTAAACCACTCTTTCAACAAAAAAAATGTTTGAAGTAATCGACCAAAAACTCCTTGAAGCCATTGGTTTAATAGGAATTAGTTCTACCTATGAGAACCTTGTTATTTCGGTTTTCAAATTGCTGGTTTTAATTTTAATCAGTTACATTATTTTCGCAATTTCCCGAAAATACATTATCAATGTACTGGTTGGTCTTGCAAGGCATACCAAATCAAAGTGGGACGACATCCTTATCGAACGTAGGGTATTTAACATGCTTACTTATCTTGTTCCGGCATATTTTTTATACTGGCTCATACCCCATGCATTGGATCCGTATCCCGAAATAATCAACCTCATTTTACTTGGAATCCGTATTTACAGCATCGTAATAATCGCACTGGTAGCTTTGGCCTTTTTAGATTCCATACTACACATTTACATGCAGTACGATATTGCCAAAGCAAGACCTATAAAGGGATACATCCAGGTAGGAAAAATTTTGGTTTATATTATTGGAGTACTCACACTCATTTCGGTACTGATTGGGCAAAGCCCCTTAATATTATTAGGTGGATTAGGAGCTTTTTCAGCAGTACTTCTTTTAGTATTTAAAGATGCCATACTTGGATTGGTTGCCGGTGTGCAGCTTTCGGCAAACGATATGCTTCGCCCTGGCGACTGGATTTCGATGCCAAAATATGGTGCTGATGGTACTGTAACCGATATTACACTTACAACGATTAAAATACAAAACTGGGACAAAACCATATCTACAGTTCCGGCCTATTCGCTGTTTACTGATTCGTTTAAAAACTGGCGGGGGATGGAAGAATCGGGTGGACGAAGAATAAAACGATCAGTAAACATCGACATGAACAGCATTAGATTCTGCACAGCCGAAATGCTTGAAAAATACAAACAATTCCAACAGATTGTTAACTATGTTAAATCCACAGAAGTTGAAATGCAGAAATACAATGTTGAAAAAAAAATCAACACCAACGTCATGGTTAATGGTCGCCGTCAAACCAACATCGGTATTTTTAGGGCATACCTAAAAGAATACCTTTTCAACCATCCCGACATCCGCAGCGACATGACATTTCTAATCAGACACTTGCAACCAACCGAAAACGGTTTACCCATCGAAATATATGTTTTTAGCAGGGTACAGGCATGGGCCGAATATGAAGCAATACAAGCCGATATTTTCGATCACATACTTTCCTCAATTCCTGAATTTGACCTTAGTGTATTCCAAAATCCTTCGGGCAGAGATTTTGGTAAAATCATAAAACAATCATAAATTTTTAACCCGGAAATTTATGTACTTACAAGCAATGTTTGTAACAACAAAAACTAATGATGACAAACTTATAAGCTATTATGTTATACAATGAAGTAGAACAACTCCGTAAATCTGGAAACCTTGAAGATGCCTATGAGAAGGCTCTCGCCGATCTTAAAATAGCCATCCGGAACCACTCTCTTCCTGAAACGCTAACCAATCGTGCCGAAGAAGAACAGCATGATGAAAATCCTGAAAGTGAAAGTCCGCTTATTGTTGGAAAACGAGCCTTCGCATGGGTTCTTTACGATTACCTGAAAAAATATACCTCAAGAGAGTGTGTTGATGATTTTATCGGATACCTCCGCGAATTTACAAATATTGAGCTGGAGAAAGACGAAAAAATGGTTGTAAATCAACTGGTTTGGCTCATCGGAAAATCTGTATTTGAATTCACCAAAGAACCCGGGTTTGAGATATCTAAAGTAGAAGAATTGGCTGAGCTTACCATGAAATTAAATTTCAGTAAGCAAACCAAGGGGTATTCTTTTCTTTTTAAAGGATTTCACAAAGCACTCAAAGAGTCGCCCATGTATATAGATTTTGTATCGTGGTGGGGGTTAAAAAGTTTTATCCGCGACGACTATAAATTCACCCGACAGCAAGATGGAAAAAAAATTATGGCTATTGTTGAGCAGGGCTGCAACAGATACATCAAAACCCTGGTTAAAGCTTTGGATAATGCAACTGATTTTGAAACCGCAGAAGCAATTCGTAATAAATTAAGGGATGCCCTCCCGCAGATAGAAGAAATACTCAAATACAATAAATACTACCGAAAACTGCCCCAGCATAGAGTAATGATATTGATAGCACTGGGGAAAATCGAGACGGTTTTTTCGACACTCAAAGCCCATGCAAAAGTAAAATTTGATGATTTCTGGGTTTGGGAAATGATGTCGGAAGCTTATACCGAAGAACCTGAAAAGCAAATTGCATGCCTCAGCACTGCTCTTTTGTGCAGAGCAAAACCAGAAAAAATAATAGCTGCAAGAGTACAGCTATCAGCACTATTGATTGAAGCCGGGGATTATGATGAAGCAAAAACCGAAATGGCTCAAATATTAATGTGCTGTCACGAAAATAAATGGGATATCCCTGAGAACATTACTGATTGGGGCGAACAACCCTGGTATGCTTTAGCAAAAGTAAACGACAATAATTATGAAATGTACGAAAGCTACCAACCTGTTGCAGAAGAAATTATTTACAGTGGCCTACCTCAACAAAAAGTTGTTGTTGAGGCAGTAAATTACCCAAAAAAAATCCTGAATTTTTTAGGATTGGATTATACCAGGGGATACTTTAAATATGACCGGATTCTTAAAAATGTAAACGAAGGTGATGTATTACTGGTACGAATAAAAGAGACCGACATGGAAGGCCGTTATAATCTGCACAACGCAAAAAAAATAAATGAAAAACTTATTGAAGGTATTTTAAAATATTTTTCAGGTAGAGTATCAATACCAGCAAACAAACCTTTTGGATTTACCGAGGACATGTTCATTACTCCTGATGTATGTTCCAAACATCAACTATCTCATGGCGACACAATTAGTGGTAGAGCTATGATGTCGTACAATAAGAAAAAAGATGAATGGGGCTGGAAGGTGATCTCTATTGATTAATGGATTGTATCTAAATAACGATATTTTTCATAAAGTGCGAAAATTAGTTTACCCCGTTAAATTAAAACATGAGTTGCGATTTGTATTTACGGAAAAACTAAAATTACTGAGGTCTGGGATTAATACTAATAGCAAAATATTACTCAATCTCCTCCCAATTCCGAAGGTCAAAAACATTGTCTTTCACCGTGAAGTTATGATTGATTTTCACCTGAGTTTCAAACCAAATTTTTCGCTTCCATGAAACACTGGTTGAGGTTATTGTTCTGGAATGTGGGAACTCATCTTTTGTAGGATCGTTTTCATCAAGTGCAATAGCAATTGCATCGGCATTACTCATAAACCGCCCATCTACCTTCACTTTTCCATTTCTATCAAAGTCTTTAACCATCATCAACGCAAACAACTCCATTACCTTCTCCGGCTTTATTTTCAATAACGGATTCAGGATAAGTGGGATATCAATATTTTTTATTCCTTTAAAACTCCTCCAGTGTATGCCATGATCGGAGAGTAACACAATTTTTGTGTTGTTATAAACATCGTTTGCTTTCATCCAGTCAATCCATTTTACAAGGGTTTCGATAACCCATTTATTATTTTCGTAAGGTGTAACATCCATTTGAAGTTTTCCATTTTCGTCGATAATATCCCAGGGATGATGCGATGCCATAGAATGGATGTAAATAAAATTGGGTTGCTCGCTATTAGCATTCGAGATAAATGGCAAAAGTCTCAAAAAATTATATTGTTTCGTCTGCGCAGTATTTGCATTGTGTTCAGCATCACCATGCATCCATCTACCATTATTATAAATAATTGGTTTCAAAAACAAAGGCGCACTATAAAATGCCGCATTCTCCCAAAGAACCGTATATCCGAGTTCCCTCGCAAATCCGATCTTCAAATCCCCGTTCCACTGATTCCAGTCATCATGCCATTTTGGAAGGAAAGTATCGAAGGAATTATAGTCGATTGTTGAATAAATCATTCGATTTGCCGTAAGATCATAGCCCTTTGTTTTAACCTTACTGGAAAAATCTTCGGTAACTTTTGTTATTTTTTCCTCCATTGTCATATCCTGATTCCGATTCAATTTATCAATTGTATAATCGTAGCCACCTAAAATGGGTGCAATGGAGGAACATGTAATATTTGATATGGATAGTGTGTTTGGATACCACACAAAACCCTCAAGTTGACTTTCCAATTCAGGATTCTCCTTTAAAATTTTATCCATATACCAGCCATAAAACATATCAACAATTATAAATACTACATTTTCTTTATCTTTCGAAAAAGAGATTGAATTGGATGAATCGGCAACTAATTTTGGCTTTCGCAGAAAAGAACCTGTTTTAACAGACTCGATCAATCCTTGTGAAATTAAAACAACATTCAACAGAATAAGAAAAAAGGTGATTTGTTTTAAACGTTGGTGGCTAATAAGCCAATTAATACCAAATATGACAAAAATAAAAAGTAGAGCTTCCAAAATAAAATAAACCAACGGTTGAGCAAGGTTATCTTCGTGTAAAAATTTATAATCCTGAAGGCTTCCCAAATCGATAGGAATTATTGTATTGTGAATAAAACTCACCAGGGTTAAACTAAGAATAATTATAAACCAGAGCCGCTTTAGCTTTAATGGCAAAACAAGATAAATACTCATTAAACCGGCAAGTGAAATGGCAAACAATTTAAAATTTTGCTTTAGGATTTCAACCGCCGGAAAGTCGAATATATCGGGATATGATGAGTAAATAGTTAATGGATTCCATAAAAAAACAAATCCCGCTAAATACAAGGTGGACAAAAAATATGCAATCCAGTTTGACTTAAAAGCAGGTACAGATTTCCTGTGTGAAGCCAGCGTATAAAATAGTGATATAATTAGGGTAAATCCAATTCCAATATTTACAATAGAAAAGAGCTTATTATTGCCAATTAACCAACTAAGATTAACGACAGGTATGTTTACTTCGCCATTATTAATTATAAATAGAAAACATGATATTTGGAGCATGAACAGCATAACAAGGATAAACAATACTGCATAAAATAACAAAATATATATACGTTTTTTATTTTTGATAAAATAATTAAAACCTATAATTTGAGCAACCAGAATTATAATTAATGCAAAAAAACTTAACTCGTACTGAACACCAGTAAAATAAAATTTGGCGGCCAATTGAAAATATACTCCCAAAAAGAGTAATATAAAAAACATATTGCGGAGCATCCTGGAATTTAAAATCCTGACTTTTAATAGTTTTGATAAAAACCGGGGTTCATTTTTTATTGCATTTGCAATATTTGCAAAAAGTAGTATTACAAACCAACTTCCTATAACAGCTATCGATAATCGGATAACTATATCATCAAAATAAAACTGCAATGCCCAGTTCATTTGGGTAACGATGGCTATTGTAGCTATTGCGTAAAAAACAATAATATAACCTCGCCCGAAATCAAGGATACGAAATTTTATTGCTCCGGTTTTTAATGTAATAAACCCCTGATAGGCCAGCACAACAAAAGCCAACATACTGGTTAATACCACACTTGCAATTGTAGCCAAAATTACTCTTGGTATAATGTCGTTAAAATCGTACTGTAATGCCCAGTTTATTTGTGTAAGAATTCCTACAGATGAAACTATTATAAAGGTGAGTTTAAACGAAGGCCAAAGCTGCAAAATATATTCTCTTAAACCTTTATAACTGTTCGACAAATTAACCCGATAAACAGCCGAAAGTGCTCCTATGAAAACAGTAACAAGAAAGCTACCTCCCAAAGCAAAAAACAATCGCTGGATTATATCGTTAAAATCATTTCCGAAAGCCCAGTTAAACTGCAGGAGTATTGCAATAATAGCCAGAAATATAAAAGTGCTCCTTAATTTAGGTTTGATGACTTTAAACCGGATGACAAATTCCGCTAAAAAATAATTCTGTTTATCATCAGCTTTTTCCTGTTTCCCGAAAACCTCGGGATTAGTAACAAACAATCGGAAAAAACTAAATACATTGTTCATTGTCCAGTACAAAACCAAACCAGCCGGCAGA
>JAOZRY010000644.1 GCA_029939965.1 Bacteroidales bacterium
CGGATGAAGGGACTCGAACCCCCACGTCTCTCGACACTAGATCCTAAGTCTAGCGCGTCTACCAATTTCGCCACATCCGCAAATGGGCGGCAAAGATAATTGTTTTTCAGAACCACAAAACATTTTTTCGCCTATTCTATCGGAGCATTTCTGATGGAGGTTTTAATGATGGCTAACCCCGGTGAGTTGTTGGATACCTCCAGGCTTTTCATTTTTTGTGGTGGAGCGGTTTTTAACAGGATGACACCAGTTAGAAAAACCATTCTCGACAGCGAAGCCAACATTGCACTTTATTCCTTTTTTCTCGAACATCTGGATAATTATGTAAAAACAGATGCACGATTGACCCATTATTTTAGCCCGTTGCATCCTGAGGGTATGATTTTTAGATTGATGATCGACTACAACAAATTGATCGATTTGCGAGAAGACAAAATCAAAAATATGAGCCACAGGCTAATGGCTGTGGTATTAAAGCAGGATGCCGTAGTACCACACTATGAAGTTTTGAACACACTCAGGGGAACCGAAAGAAATATACAAACGGATGTTAAGGTTCTGGATTTTCCTTATCCTTACACTCACGAAAACCCGTTTCCGCTTCATGAAAAGCATCAAAAGGAAGTGAATGAAAGTCTGGATCAGGTATTTGGGATGGCATCCGAATTTTTAAAATAATCTTCTCCAAACCCTGAGGCTTAAGCAGAAACAGCTTTTCGTTTTTTATTTAACTTTTCCAGTCTTCGGGCTCTTTCACGATTCATGCCAATGATGGCAAAAATCATTACACCTGCACTAATCCATTGTATTAAATTCAATTTTGCATCATTAAAAATATAATCGAAAATGATGGCAGATATTGGAAACAACAATTCGCAAATAGTAGCAATAATTGCTTTTACCCGGGTAAGTCCGTAATAGTAAAGGAATATTGCTCCTGACCCTGTTGTAACGGCAATTACTAAAAAAATCATCCAATTTAACCGGGTTGTTACTAAAACGTCAACATAATTTCCTGTTATCAGAATAAAAATCAGCATTAAAGTGGTAGTAAAACCATATCGATAGAATGTTGCTGTTTTAAAGCTGTATTTATTTAGGATTTTTTTACTAAACACGGTTGAACTCCCAAAGGAGAATGATGCCAGTAATGCAAACCCGGCAGCATAAATGGTGTTTACATCGGTTTCAATATTTGGCGCATGAAATCCAAAAGTAAGGAAATAACCACTTAAAATAGCTATTGATGCCCATAGAAGATAATTTTTCCCTAACTTCTCTTTTAATATAATGGCTGCTAATGCAATACCAAAAACGGGTTGAAGTTTTTGCAATAAAACTACTATGGTCAGGTGTTGAAAGTTTACCAAAAACAAAGCTTTTACAATTGCCATAGTACCAATAGCACCTCCAAAAAGTGCTATCAGAATAATAAAAAAATAATCGTTTGGAGTAAAGGTTTTCAGATGTTTGAATTCACGAAAAAAAAATACATTCATGAATACGAAAGGGATTGCATGCAACATGAAAACTACATACCCAACATCCAGGTTAAAGAGCCTCGGGGTGAGTACTATACCATCGAATCCCCAAAAAATTGCAGAGATACTAACTGCTGTGGCCCCCAGGAAAATATTACGTTTTTCTTTTTGCATACCCAAAATTGAGCCGACAAAAGTAAGGAAATTTCGATGACATATTAGAGAGAATAATGAGGAAGTATTTGCGGGAATATTTAACAAAAACCCACCTCAACAATCATTTTACAACGATATGTGAATAATCAGAAGAACAAGTTGTAAAAACCGAAATTGCACTGGGGTCATAAATTTAATATTCTCGAGGATGTTAAATAATTCCAGGCTTCAAAATCACCATCCACGATACCACTTATGAACAAGTATGTTGATAATTAAATGATACTCTAAACTTTATGTAGATAAAGATTGTTATCTTTAAACCGTTAATTAATAAGAATTAAAACTCCTGTACTATGGATTTAAAAGAACAAAAACCAATTCAGGTTTTTTTAGGAACTTCCTGGCAAGCCGATCAAATTAAAAACATGCTGATGGATAATGAGATTGAGGCTTTTCTTGGAGATGAGATTTGGGGAACGGACGCACCTATGCAACAAGCTAACGACATTGCAGGCGGTGTAAATGTTTATGTAGGCAGCGACAGCATTGAGGATGCCAAAATTGTGGTAGAACGCTATTACGAAGAAGACATGCCTGGTGAATACCGGGATACATAGCCGCCAATGGCTGAAACTGATTATTTGAACCAGGGCGAATAATGAAATAACATGTACATCTTAGCTCGTCCTTTTGTACATTATCTCTTTACAAACCAATAGCCATAATAAAAAGGCGAATACAACCTTCTTATTATGGCTAAAATATTTTCGGGGGTTACATCTACTCCAAAGTTAACTTCCTTATCAACTTTTTCTCCCAATTCAAAACATTCAGAAAATATGTTCCCGGTACAGGTTTTGGGAATTT
>JAOZRY010000645.1 GCA_029939965.1 Bacteroidales bacterium
ACTTATTAACAGAACAACGGAATTATTTTTTACCACTAAAATGGTAGTAGAACCTTAAATATAATCAAATGCAACATATTTTATCTCTCATTGGCAGCCCACGGAAAAAAGGTAATACTGCAATCATGGCCAGCAAATTAATCAGTCATTTCGATAAAAATACTTTTAAAAATGAAACTGTTTTTTTAGGGGAGATGAATATTGATCCTTGCATTGATTGCCGCGCCTGCAAAACAGGTGATTTGCTTTGCCCCATTCCCGACGACATGCAAGAGATTTATCGACTGATGGATAGAAGCAACTTGCTGGTTTTTGGAACCCCGATTTATTGGTACACTCCCTCGGCGCAGATGAAACTGCTCATCGACAGGCTCAGGCCATACTATAAAAACGTGAAACTGAAAAGTAAAAAGGCTGTATTATTACTTCCGGCAGGTTCGGGAGCAGGCGATTGTGTTTTAACTATCGAAATGTTTAAACGGATTTTTAATACACTTAAAGTGGAATATCTTGGTGTAGTAACTGCGGAAGCATACGATGAAGGCGATGTGTTGAATAATCAAGGTGTACACAGCGAAATTAAGAAACTGGCAATTAGGGTATCTGACGAACTGATTGGTTCTTAAATGCAAAAAAAAACCATCTTTTTTGTAAGATGGTTTTTTCTTTTCAGGCACTCAGTTTAAAATGGGCTTATAAAGTTTTTAAATAACGGAGATACTTTATCCTTTCCCGAAAGTATCGGACTGTCAACATCTCCCCAATCTACATTCAAATCCTTATCGTTCCATAGCAGGCTACCTTCCGATTCTTTGTTGTAAATATTGGTGCATTTGTAAAAAAACACTGTATTGTCTTCAAGTGTAAGAAAACCATGGGCAAATCCTGCAGGCACCCAGTACATCCATTTGTTTTTATCGGATAAAACGATGGAGGCCCATTTGCCATACGTAGGTGAGTTTTTTCGCAAATCCACAGCTACATCAAGCACCGACCCTCGCATTACCCTTACAAGTTTTCCTTGTGTATAAGGTGGTTTTTGAAAATGCAAACCACGTAGCACATTTTTCATCGAACGCGATTCATTGTCCTGTACAAAGTTTACATCGATCCCTTTTTCAAGGAAATTCATTTTGTTATAAGATTCAAAAAAGTAACCCCTGTCATCTTCAAAAACCCTGGGTTTAATAATTACTAAATCTTTAATGCCGGTTTCTACAATTTCCATAGTTTATCAATTTTGCTTCAAAGATAAAAAAGAACTGTTTCATTCATCATCAAAAATAAAAAAGAGCAGCAATCATGCTACCCTGGTAATTGGTTTTGGTCTGAAAAATAGTATCCTTTTCAGGAAATATTCTTTTTAAAAAAGTATTCCAATCTTTAATCCTGCCGAAAAACTTAATGGTATTTCGGGTGTAATGGCATATCCAAAATGATATTCACCCTCTTTGTCATCAAAACCATAACCTACACCACCATAAAAATCGACCAAAAAAACATCGTTTATTATCCATTGTTTTCCAATAACCAATTGTAAAACAACCGAGAAATACTCTTTCCTTTCGGTGGTATAGTAACTGTCCCAGCAATTATTATATACTTCTGATTCTTTGCTGTAATATCCGAAACCGATTTCAGGCTTTATGTACGAACCTTTTAGAATGTGAGCGTAGCGCATCCCCTGGAGGTAGAAATCGGGGCTTTTGATAAATTTCATTCCGAACTTCACAAAACTCCCCCTGGGGTTAATTTCGTTGGGATCAAAGCCTAAACCAATTATTCCAAGCGTAGCTTCAATGCTTTGCCCTGGTTTTAGGCTGCGTTCGTAAGCAAATGTGCTATTGCCGGTGAGTGGAGAAAGGAAATCGAATTTGATTGCATTTTTGTTTTGATCGGCATAATTTAACGGATTGTCCATTTCATCCTGAAATGTCATTTCCTGCCCATTTTCAAAAATTAGTTTTGTGGTTTTATCTTTTGTTATTGTAAAGAGCACATCCGAAGGGTAGCCCGGTAATGTGTATTTAATTTCATCGCTGCCAATTTCTTTTACTTTACAGGGAATAGTATCCGCATTTTTTTTGATGATGATGTCCTGCGCATCGACCCCGATGGAAAAGGCAGTAACAAAAACAATTAGAAGCACAAGTTTAATAGTTTTCATAGGTTAAAAGTTTTTGATTAGTTATTATTAATAGAATTTGCCGGATCGTTTCCAAGAGATATGCCAAAGTGAAGTCATTTATAGATTTAGAATTTATAAAAATAAAAACCCCCGGACACTTTTACATACCCGGAGTTTTTTCAAATATTAATAAAATGGTTCTACTACTATTTTAGTGGTAAAGAAATGATTCTGTTGTTCTGTTAATAATGATGAAATGCGACAAGGAAACAAGGAGACAAGGAGAGAAGGAGAGAAGGAGAGAATGCTATAATGCGATAAGGAGACAATGCGATAAGAAAAAGAAAAGAAAGGATCGAATCATTTTAGCATTAAA
>JAOZRY010000646.1 GCA_029939965.1 Bacteroidales bacterium
AGAATGATTTAATGATTAAATGAGTCAATGCTAAAATGATTTAATGATAGAATGATTCTCACCTTATCGCATTGACTCATTGTCTCCTTATTGTACTGTCCTAAAACATTTATTCCAACGTATCTTCCCATCAAACAGGCCTTTGTTTTTATCCAGCGAAAGCCAAACGAATACTGCTTTACCTACAACATGATCGTTGGGGACAAAACCCCAAAATCTCGAATCAAGAGAGTTATCCCGATTATCACCCATTAGCCAATAATAATTCTGCTTGAATGTATAGCTATTGACTTCCTTGCCATTTATAAAAATCTTTCCGTCTTTTTCTTCCAGATCGTTTGATTCGTAAGCGTCAATTATTTTCCTGTACAGTGCAATATTCGAACTATTCAGTTCAACTGTTACACCTGCTTTAGGTATAACCAGCGGCCCAAAATTGTCGTGATTCCAATTAAAATGATCAGGATCATGAGGAAAAACACGTTGGTTCACCTCTCCGGCTTTTTCGAGTTCAATCTTTACACTTTTGATGCGGGGATTTTTTCGCAGAGCCTCTGCCTTTTCTACACTTAAAGGAAAATAAAATTGCCTGGCCGATTGCCATCCGGATTGATAATATATCTGACCCGAAGGAGCCCTTACTGGGTAAACCACCACAGGCAAACCATCTTCATTCATTTCGATTTTGGCAGTGAACCTTCCCGGAATTACAGCATAACCCTCATCGATATTATAATTGTTGAGCAAAACAGCCATTTCGCGCTGCGAAAATTCTTTTCCGGCAGGTGTAACAATATACTGAAACTGCATGTTTTCGGGATTAAATGCTTTTTGCCCATCGATAAAAACCTGCTTATTTATAATTTGCAGTGTATCACCAGGAACGGCCATACATCTTTTTATATAATTTTCGCGCTTATCAACAGGTCGTGCTACCACATCGTATTTCCGCCATACTGCCGATCGGCCTTCATCTCTAACAATCTGATAATAATCTTCGTTTTGACGCTGTAATGCAACCGTATCTCCACTTGGGTAATTAAATACTACTGCATCATAGCGTTCTACATTTCCAAACCCGGGAAACCTGTAATAAGGAAGTTTTATCCATTCGAGGTAACTTTTAGTAAATTGTGTTAATGGCAATGTGTGATGAACAAATGGGAATGCAATAGGTGTATTTGGAACTTTTGGCCCATAAGCCACTTTGCTTACAAAAAGGAAATCGCCAACCAGAAGCGACTTTTCCATGGATGAAGTTGGAATAGTGTATGCTTCGAAAATGAAGGTTCGGATAATGGTTGCAGCAACCACTGCAAAAATAATGGCATCTGTCCATTCTCTTACTACCGATTTTTTAATATTCGGTCTTTCATCAGGTGTAAGAAATTTCTGGTTTTCGTTAACACCAAGGTAAATTAAATAAACATAAGGAAATAAAACTGCAAGAGCCTGTTCGCCCAAACCATATTTTTGAAATGCTTTTGCCGTTTCAACAATCATCAAAAACACCATAAAAATGTTGATAAAAGGAACAAACAGAAGCAGAAACCACCAAAATGGTTTTCCGTTTAATTTATTCCATTCCCAATAGTTGAGCATCGGCACCAATGTTTTCCAGGCAGGAATATCAATTTTCTTAAAAATTGGAATTAAAAATACCGGAAAGAAAAAAAAGATGAGAATTAAAATTGTAAGTGTATTCATTTTTTTTAAAATTTGGTTCTTGAAACGCTAAAAGCAGCTTTGACTTGCTATGCGTACGTTAATTAATGTTAAGTGTTTTTATTTGAAAGATTCTGCAAGCATATCATCCATACCGAAAAAGCCTTTTTTTCTAACTATCCATCACTTGGTTTATCGAGTTTGCGGGTATGATGCGTTTCATTAATGCTAATATCGTATTGCGAAAAACCATTCATAATTTTAGAAAAATACCGGTTCAGGTTAAAAAACAGATTTACACCGAGTCTAAAATTAGACGCTACAAAAAGAGAGTGTCCACCGATGAGGCATTTTTGTTTTATCATTTCGAGCTGGTCTTCCCATGCTGTGGTTTCGGTAACTACCGGCAGGTTTATTTTAAAATATTTCAAAATATTTGAAACTACCGTGCCTGGGGTTGAAAATTCGATTGCCACATCAGCACCGGTAAGATTTTTGTGATACAGTTCCCAATCTTTCTCCGAATCAATTCTTACCACAATCTCATTGCCCAACAAAAGAGCTGTCTCTTCAACTGACTGCCCCATTTTTCCATATCCAATAAGCGCAATCTTCATGTTTTTTTTTAGTTCAAGGCTTCAATGATTCAATGCTATAATGGTTTAATGCTATAATGATTCAATGCTATAATGGTTTAATGCTATAATGATTCAATGCTATAATGATTCAATGCTATAATGGTTTAATGCTATAATGGTTCAATGCTATAGTGATTCAATGGTTTAATGCTATATTGATTCAAAGATTTAATGGCTCTCTCTTTATCGCATTGTCGCATT
>JAOZRY010000647.1 GCA_029939965.1 Bacteroidales bacterium
CCCGTGAAATAATAGCACAAAACAATAATAAATTTAACGGGGTAAACTAATTTTTACTCTTTATGAAAGATGCCAAATAATAAGCGTTTTTTCATTTACTGGTTTATAAATATATATCATGGAAAAATTAACAATAATAAATACTACTGCCGAAAATTTACATAAGTTCGGAATGTGTGGTTACAAGAATATCAAAAACGAAGGTTACAGGCAAAAGATTGAATGGACTAAGATAAACTTTGAGCACGGATTAAAATACAAAATGCTGGTATCAGAAAGTAAAGGTGCTGTTGGAGGTATCGAATATCTTCCGGGTGAGGATGCTTGGCGACCGGTTGAAGCCAAAGGTTACATGTTTATCCATTGTGTGTATATTATGAAAAAAGATGCCAAAGGGCAGGGTTATGGTCAAAAGCTTGTTGAGGCATGTATTGATGATACTAAAGCTGCCGGAATGAATGGTGTAGTAGTGGTTGTTAGAAAAGGATCATGGATGGCAGGTAAAGATTTGTTTATCAAAATGGGGTTTCAACAAGCTGATTTTGCAAAACCTGACTTTGAATTGTTGGTTTATAAATTTAATGCTGATGCTCCAAATCCTGCATTTGTACATGGCTGGGATGAAAAGCTAAAAAAATACACCGAAGGGCTTTTTATTTTTACTTCCGGTCAGTGCCCTTACGCCTGGAAAACCACTACCGAAATTTTTGATGCAGCAAAAAAAGATTATAATATCACACCCAAAATAATTGAACTTAAAAACAGTATAGAAGCACGTGAAGTTCCGTTTCCATTTGGCACTTTCGGAATAATTTTAAATGGTAAAGTTGTGGCAGATCATCCTGTGAGCCAAACAAGGTTTCGGAATATTATGAAAAAGGAATTGGCGAAATAATATTCCGGTTCAAAAAACAGCAACAATTTTATTCGCCCGGTTTGTTATTCACAATCAGGAAAAACGACCACACAATCTTCGGTTACTTTTACCCAATATGCCTGGGCAGGGAAAAATTTGGTAAGCGAAAAAATTGACTTCTCAGGCCAATATACCAAAGTGCCTGCAACCTCCTTAATTATTTTTAACTCACTCTGAATCTGCGAAGCCAGAACAGAAGTCTCAATTTCGCAGCTGCTGAGAACGGGAATTAAATTCCAGCCCTCTGTTAAATTCAATGTTTTTTCAGCGGAAATGATGCCCTCAACTTGTAGATTTGTACCTTCGTTAAGTTTTATACAATATCCTGTCGAACTATTCCAATCGCCCAGAGTATTCACATTATTTACAGGGTAATAGATACCCTCCAGGTTTTGCATAATTATAACCTGGTCTTGTATTGGATAGAGGATTTCGGCTACTGAAATATTTTGTGGGGAAATAAATAACGAAAGTCCATTCCAGCCTGGCAATAGTTCAATAACTTGCTGATAAGTTCCCGGATTTACAAATACTGTTACTTCATCCGAAGCATATTGCAAAGAAGCATCTACAACATTTACTGAATATGTGGTGGTAGTATCAGGACTAACAGTAGCAATGTTTCCGATAGCACCATTGCTCCAGATAATTCCATAAGGAGACGAACCGCCTGCAACGGTAGCATTAAGTTCAATTTCTTCTCCTTCCGTAATGGTTACATCCGGGCCGGCATCAACCGAAAGAGGTAATAATTCTTCGGCAAGATACTCGGCTGTGGCGGGCAATATGCCTTCTTTGCTCACCACAAGTATAGGTCGTCCAAAACCATTTCCGAGCCATTTGTATTCTGTAATGGTTCTGCTAACAGGTATTCCGGTTTGTAACGAGTCGATATAAATGCTATCGTAGGTTACAAGTGTCGATTTTATTCGTAAGGTTTGGAATGTACCCAAAGGTGTTGTTAGCGTACCCCAACCATCCACTTTGTTTACTCTTTTCCGGTAAGTTTCATAGTAGCCTAAATCCGGAATGTTGATGTTGAAGGATGACTCTGATGAATCAGCCTCACTGTTGGAGGTAAGAGGAAATGAGTACAACAATTCAGGGTTGTCATATTCTATCGGAACAGGAATACTATTAATAGTAATGCCAAATCCAACGCTTGTATATGAAGCATTTTGTTCTTTATAAAAATCGTAATAATCAGTAAAAGCGATACCCGGAATAAATGTAATATCGTTGTTAGGAGAGGCAATTGAGGCCAGAGGATTCCAAAATGGCCAGTTAAAAACTATCTGGTACAATAGAGGTGTTGAAGAAACTGCTGTATAATAATCGGCACTTTGCGATCCACCACCCAAAGTTGAAAAGTCCCAGATGTAATTTTCGCCAGTAGCTTCATAATCTATACCAAACGGTATTGTTTCAGTAAAAATTAGAGAATCGCCCACATTGGGCATGTCGTTGCGGGTAATTGTAATTTGTGCCGACAAAACACCAAAAATTAAAACAGAAAAGAATAAAATCGTAAATACTTTTTTCATAATATAAATTTTGCGCTAAAGTAACATTACTTTTTTTT
>JAOZRY010000648.1 GCA_029939965.1 Bacteroidales bacterium
GAGAAATGAAAGATGCCTCATTTTTTCTGTTTTTTACTTTTCAGGCAAATTCCCATAATACTTTTTCGGAACTCCCTCCAATGGTGTAGTATGCAATTCCTATGTTTATAACGAGGGTAGCACTACGCCTCTCAAAACCTCCCAATGAGCTTGCAGCTACCGAATCTGCTGCCCTAACTAACTGTTTTCCAATTGTACGTTTCAAAAAATAATCGCACCCGATTACAATATCCCATACTTTTTCTCCAATTTCCATCCACAATTGATAAACTTGTAACTCTTCCAATTTCATAATTCCATTCTTTCAAATTATTAATATCCTTCAATACCACCAAATAACCACGAAGCCAAATTACGCGCGAAGCGCAAATGACGTGCGAAGCACTAATCACGCGCAAAGCGCAAATGACGTGCAAAGCACTAATCCCCTCCCAAATATTTTTCAATTATCTTCATAAGTTTCTTTCTGTTAATGGGTTTTGAAATATAATCATCGCAACCTGCTTTGAGCGATTTTTCGCGATCGCCGATAATGGCAAGAGCTGTTTGTGCAACAATAGGTAGCTTCGGACGGAGTTTTTTAATTTCCCCGGTAGCTATGTAGCCGTTCATTACTTTCATATTAATGTCCATTAATACCATATTGATGTTGGAGTTTTTTTTGCAAAACTCTATGGACTCCTCACCATCTTTTGCCCATAAGGTTTTAATTCCTGATTGCTCGAGTACTATTTTCAAAAACTCAAAACTATCTTCATCATCCTCAACAATAAGTATTGTTTTATCCTGAAATGATGTATTATTTTTTGGCTCTGCTACAACTGGTTTATTGGTATGGGTAACAATTTCGCAGGGAATAGTAAAATAAAATGTACTGCCGACACCTTCTACTGATTCAAACCAAATATTGCCACCAAGCAATTCGGTAAGTTTTTTGGAAATAGTTAATCCTACTCCGGTTCCTCCGTAGGTGCGTGTTAGTGTATCGTCAATTTGTTTAAAAATCCCAAAAATATACTCTTGCTTGTCCTTGTCTATACCAATGCCGGTATCTTTAACAAAAAATTTAATCACAGGTTTGTTGTCAGTAATTATAATTTCATAGCCATAATATACATAACCTTCGTGTGTAAACTTCAGTGCATTTTTTAATAGATTAATCAGTATTTGCTTAACTTTAAATGAATCGGTGTTGATGGTTAGTTCAGATTTATCGGGTGGGATAACGAGGCTTAAATTAAGATCGCTTTTGTTAAGTAACTTTTGCTCAACTTCAATAACGTTGTAAACATCATTTAGAACTGTATTAAGATTTGCTTTTTGTTTTTGAATTATTGATTTTCCTGATTCAATTAAAGTGATGTCGAAAATATCATCAACAATACTCAACAAATGTTGCCCGCTTGAATTGATAGTTTGAGCAAATTCAATAATCTCGTCAATGGGCCAATCTGCCGTAATGAGGTCTGAAAATCCAATAATTGCATTTAGCGGTGTGCGAAGTTCGTGCGACATGGTTGCCAAAAAAGTTGATTTCAGCCGATCCGACTCTTTGGCTTTTTCGAGTGCGGTAATCAGGTTTTGTTCAGCTTTTTTGCGCTCGATAGAAATACTTATCTGATCCGAAACAAACTCGAGCATTTTCATATCGGATTTGGTATAGGCATTTGCATCTGTATAACTTTGCACAGCAAGCACTCCCGTTACTTTACCTTCGATTTCGAGAGGTACTCCAAGCCAAATTTCCGAATCAGTTCCAAAACTTTCGATTTCGCCTTTTTGTTCCAAAATCGTTAGTTCTTTTTTTGTTGCCAATAGGGGTTTTTGGGTTTTAATTACATAATATGTTAACGTTTTTCCGGCCGGAAAAGAGGGAAGTTTATCATTTTCATCTTCAAAAAATGGTAACGATAGCGTATCGGTCTTATGATCGTAAAGGGCAATATAAAAGTTTGTTGTATCGATTATAGTTCCCAGTTCTTTTTGTATCAGACCAATTAATTTTTCAAGATTATCGGTAGTAATAACTGCATTGGAAATATTGTACAACGCCTTTTGGATTTTTTCCGACTTTTTACGTTCGGTAATGTCTTCTGCAACTTTTAAATAATTGATAATTTTACCTTGCTTATCAAAAATTGGCGAAACAGAAGCCGCTTCCCAAAACAATTCCCCATTTTTCTTTTTATTATGAAATTCGCCATGCCACTCTTTACCCAACGAAATTGTTTCCCATAACTCCTTATAAGCTTCATCAGCTTGTTGCCCCGATTTCAGGATTCTTGAGTTTTTGCCTTTAACCTCTTCAAAAGTATATTCGGTAAGCTCTGTAAATTTGGGATTTACGTATTCTATGTTTCCTTTCAAATTGGTTATTACAATTACTGACGGGCTTTGTGTAACTGCTGTAGATAGTTTTATGATCTCTTGTTCTGCCTTTTTGCGGTCGGTTATATCCACTGATATACCCAATATCGTACGTTTTTTTGTCATTGAT
>JAOZRY010000089.1 GCA_029939965.1 Bacteroidales bacterium
TCTTTCAATTTGTCCAATTCTATGTAGGAAGCCTCATTATTATTAAAAATTAGGATATTTCATTATTGGTAAAAATTACTTTACTGTTTTCAACACAAGTCCAACGATGATATCGGCGTTTTCTGGCGCACAATATTTACCACTCTACAAGTTTTGTATTGTTGGCATCCAAATTTAGATAAACCAAGCATCGACGTATGTTTTTATAACCCATTTCATCAAGTGCCGAAGCATAAAAATCTAACTGTTCTCTGTGCTTTGGTATTTCCTCGCCGGTTTTATAATCCACTATCGAAACTGAATCAACATCCACAACCACACGATCAGGCCGAATAGAATGGCCGTTTTTCAGAATTATATCCTTCTCGGTAAATATTTCTTTTTCAGGATCGAAAAACGGCTTTAGTTCAGGTGTGGCAATAATGTTTTTAAGATCATTAATTAAAACATCTTTCATCGATGCCTCAATCTTTCCCTGAATCACGGCCTCATTTACAGCATCAGTAATATCATCTTTTACTTTAATTGCTGCCATAATATTATGTACCACGATTCCCCAATCCCGGCTTCGGTCGGTCGAATCCATATCCCAACTTTCGGGAGCTTTAAAACCGATGCGTATTTTTTCTCTCCATCTACACCTGCTAAGTTCCGGCCACTGCTCACTTTCGGGTTGCAAATCCTTTTTCTTTGTTTTAATAATTCGTTTATCGGTATGGCCAAATGTATAAATAGGTTGGCCGTTTTCCCACAAACCATTTTCCTCAAGATATCCATGCAACAAATCAGCATTATCAGGAAACACGGATGAATCGGACCAGCTACCATCTTTTTTTGTTTTGTCGGGCAACAGCAAAAACATTCGTTCGGATGGGCGGGTTGTGGCAACATAAAGAACATTAAGCAAATCGAGAAATGATTTATCCTTTTCCTGCAAAAAAATATCGGCCATGGGAGTTTCGGCAAGCAATTTTTGGGTCTTTACAAGTGCAGTTTTAAGATTAGGAATGTCATCAGATTCCAAATCAATCCAAAGCTCTTTACTCCCCATAGTGTTACTGCCTTTGGCAAAAGGATAAATAACAACCGGAAATTGCAATCCTTTGGCTTTATGAATGGTCATCACCTTTACAGCTTCGGTAGCTTCGGGAATTACAATAGATTTTTTTGATCCTGTTTCGTTCCAAAATTCAAGAAAACCGGAAATTCCTTCATCATTGCGCAACGAAAAATCCAGAATGGCATCCATTAAAAACCTGATAAAAAGATCTTTTTGATGCTGGTCGAGAGTAAATACACGCACAATTTCATCAACCATTTCAAACAAGGATAATGATCTCAGGTGGCTCGGATTAAAATCGACCTTAAAGTTATTCCCGATTATTTTATCGAGACTTACAGCATTATTGTTTTTGCTGTTTATTTCGATGCAATTAGCAAACAATGGCTGAATGGTGTGAAGAGACATTTTGTTCTTTTTGGTGAGATACACCAGTATTTCGCCAATGTTGATGCGGTTGAGCGGGTTGTTCATGTAGCGCAAAATGGCCATGATAAAATTAACCTCGCTGCTCGAAGATAGCAACAAAGCCTCGTTGGTAACAACACTTATCCCTTTTTCTAACAGCGATTGAGCCACCAAAGAACAATCGTTATTTGTGCGTGTGAGAATAGCAATTTCGCTTAATTGGAAATCGGTTTGAAGGCCACCGATAATTTCGTTAATCCTCTCCAACTCAAAATCCCGAACCTCCTCCTTATCTTTATCATCTTTGTTAATAAATTCGATATGAACGCCACCACCAATCTTTTTGGGATCAACATCCTGCTTTTGCAAATAATAAATCTTGCGCAAATCTTCATTCAACTTCATTGATGCAAAATCAAAAAAGCTATTATTAAACTCAACGATTTCTTTTGCAGAGCGATAATTTTTTTCTAAGAACTTTTCGTCGAAATGAGCTCCCAATAAAATTTCGCGTTGCTTTGAAACCTGATCATCCGGCCTGTTAAAAATTTTGGGGAGGGCCGAAAATTGTTCTACTTCACCATTCCTCCATCGGTATATAGCTTGTTTTCCATCGCCAACAATCATATTAAAATAATTGCTTGCCAGCGAATTTTCGAGAAGCGGCAGGAGATTTTGCCACTGCAAAACAGACGTATCCTGAAATTCATCGAGCAAAAAATGATAATACCTTTCACCAAGCCGCTCATAAATAAACGGTATCGACTCCACAGCAACTATTTCGGCAATGCGCTTGTTGAATTCGGAGATGTGAACGGTATTCTCATTTTCGCGAAACTCATCCATCACCTTCTCAATCTCATTTAAAACCGCCATGGGATAAATATTATTGAGGATCAATCTATACAAGTTTATGGTGTATAGTTTCGAGTCTATCAATTTTTCAATTATAAAGAAGCAGGATTTTATTTCAGGAGCAATACTTTGGATGATATTCTTTTTGTCAGCAGGGCATTTGGCCGAATGCCACTTATCCGTTTCGATGGTTCGCAACACATTTTTTCCGGGGCTTAGCTTACTAAAATCAGCTTTAGCTATCCTTTGGAAATAACTATAAATTCCGGATTTTCCGTAGGCAAAAAATTCCACCGAAAGATCATTTCCATTTATTGTATCCATAACTCTCGTTGCAGGCTTCGAAAGATCGTTTTCAAATTCACGGATGAGTCTGGAAATTTGTTTGCCGATTTTAATAAAATCATCTACCTCAAGACCTTCTAACTTTTTAATGGCTTTAAGGCTGCTTTCTTTAATCATTACTTCGGTAAAGTCCATCAACTCTTTTGCAATATCCCAGCTTTTTTCATCGTCCATTTTGCTTTCGATAAACTTTACCAGAACCAATGTGAGCTGTCGATCGGTACCTACTTTACTAATAAGTAAATCGATAGATTTGGTGATGAGTTTCTTTACATCAAGTTCTACTTCAAAATTTGCTGACAGGTTCAACTCACGGGCAAAATTTCTTACGAGTTTATGAACAAAGCTGTCGATGGTACTTACAGCAAAATTTGAATACCCGTGAAGAATATTAGAAAGTACCATTGTGGCCCGGAGTTTTAGAGATGCATCATCAAAGCCATATTTTTCTTTAAATTCGGTAGATAGTATTTCAACCAGATCGTTCCTGTTGGTATCGTAGGCTAACCCGCGCAACGAAGAAAGAATCCGGTTCTTCATTTCGTTTGCAGCCTTGTTGGTAAACGTAATAGCCAGGATGTGTTTGTAATTATCAGGATTGTTCATTACTAGGTGGAGATACTCTTTTACGAGTGTAAAAGTTTTTCCTGATCCTGCTGAAGATTTGTAAACTGTTAAACTCATTGTTAAAGTAGAGGTTAGATGGTGGAGGTTAGATTTTAGATGGTAGAAGTTAGATGGTAGATGGTGGAAGATAGATGTTAGATGTTAGATGTTAGATGGTAGATTGTAGAAGTTAGATATGCAGTATTCCATTTCTTCCTCTCAACATTCATTATTCAATATTCATTATTCATTATTCATTATTCGATATTCCATTTCTTTCTTCCTTTCAATATTCAATATTCAATATTTAGTATTCAGTATTCCTTTTTTTCTTTATACAAATCATCTTACAATTAACTTCCGGGTAAGGATTTCAGAATTTGTATTCATCCTCACAAAATAAATGCCGCTACAAAGTTTTGAAACGTGCTTGTTGATTGCAAACGAATGTTTTCCCTTTTCGAGTTCGCCATCAAAAACATTATACACCGGTATTCCTTCAATATTAAAAATCAATAGTTGCACCTTCGTTTTGTCTGTTAGGTTTATTTGTAACTTTCCGTTATCGGATAATGGATTTGGTGAAATTGAAATATCGGAGTGCAATATCCGGGGTTCAGCAATATTGGTAAAGGGATCAAAAATCGAATCGATCCAGGTTACAGTAACCAACGGGCCTTCTTCGGTTATCTGGAGTACTGGATCGTCAAAACCGTTAGCCATCCATTTGTACTCAATGTAAAACCTGTCTAAGGTGGTTCCAAAACCCAAAGAGTCGATATAAATACTATCGGTTTCTTCCACAGTCGATTTCATTCGCAACACATCAAATGTACCATACGAAGTGGTGAGTGTTCCCCAGCCATCAGTCTCATTTACACGTTTTCGCTCTATGCTAATAAATCCAAGATCATTAATACCAAATTCCACACCCGAATAACTCGAATCAACGTTGCCATATTCTACCGGGAATTTGTAAATAATATCAGCATCATCAAATTTTAACGGGATCGGGATTTCGTTTACCGTAATAGCAAACCCAACATCATTAAAAGAAGAACTGCTGTTTTTGAAAAAAATATACGGGTCGGTAACAGGAAGTCCCAGGGTGTCGATGCCGGGAAATTTTTGGGCAACATTGGCTATAATGTTTGGGATAAACACAAATTGATAAAGAAAAGGAACCGATGATACACTTACAAATGTATCCACCGATTGATAAAGAGTGGATAACGAAGAAAAGTCCCAAACATAGTCGTCGCCTGTTAAAGTAAAATCGATACCGGCTGTACTAAACGAAACACTTTTTCTAATGGTATCGCCGGGCGAGGGCATATCGTTTGTAGTAATGGTTATTTGCCCGGAAAGTTGTAGCGTTGAAAAAACCACAAAAAAAATTAGAATAAAATTGTGTGTTCCGGGTAGTATCTTTGCGAAGTAGTTCATAATAACAAATAGTTTAAAGTTTGTTTAGTAAAAATATTTATTACTGCGAAATTACTTAAAACAAATCATAATTTTGCAAATTCCCGTTTATAAGAAAATATTAATAATTGTAAAATAGAGGTCGTATTTTAAAAAAAACAATACATATCATTGTTTATTTGCTCACTTTTTTGGTGTCGCTACAATTAGTACTTTTTCTGCTATTGAGAAATCCGCAGGTACAAACGCTCGTATCAAAATTTACCGCTGCCTTTCTATCCCAAAAAACGGGTGCTGAGGTTACCATCGGGAAAATCAATATCGGGCTTACAGGAAATTTATTTATAAAAGAGTTGAAAGTTGATGATCAAAAAGGTCGGGAAATGATAAGCATCAACAACCTTGAATTTACTCCTGACGTGTTTCTCATAAAAGAGAGAGAGATCAGAGTAAAAAGTTTTGATCTCGAAGGAGTTACTATTGCATTACGAAAATATTCTGGTGATGATAATACAAATCTAAAAAAATTGTTTCAACAGTTTAGTGCAAAAAACCCGGATACGCTGCAACAAAAGAATGTGGCAAGACCCTGGAAAATATTTTGTAATAACCTAAAAGTCAGAAACACACATTTTTTGTACGAAAATCAACAAAAAAAAGAGAGCCGCCGCGCTATCGACTACAACGATATTGAACTGTTGGATATGGATATATTAGCCTCCGATGTTGAAATTGATATGGATACTATCAGGGCAAATTTTAGAAATGTAGCATTTATCGAAAAAAGCGGATTTGAGTTAAAGGAGTTTTCGGGGAGGGTAACATCAAGCCCTATTGGGATGACTGTTGATCAGATGAAAATAAAAGCCAACAATTCTCATCTCGATATGGATTTAAGGTTTACCTATAATAATCTGTCAGCCTTTTCCGATTTTATTAATCAGGTTAAGTTTTATGGAGTTTTTAGAAATTCTGAACTTGAGATGAGCGACATAGGGTATTTTTCTGAAACCATGTTTAGCATGACCGATTTAATAAAATTCAGAGGCATTGTTTCGGGAAAAGTAAGTAATATCCGTGGTAAAAACCTGGAAATAGAGTATGGCGATGCTACCAAATTTTTAGGATCCATTATAATGAACGGCCTTCCGAATATCACAGAAACCTTCATCCATGCTAATATACATGAACTTACTACCAGAGCAACAGATGTAAAATCATTTGCCCTGCCGGCAAATGCGTCTAATATTTCAGTTCCCGATCTTCTTGTAAAAATGGGAACTGTAAATATAAAAGGTAAGTTTACCGGGTTTTACAACGATTTTGTTTCCAAAGCGGAATTTAAAAGTAAGCTCGGAAATTTGGAAACCGATATTGTTCTTAAAACCATAAAAGAGGATCAATCGCTTACTTACCGCGGAAAACTCATTGCCAACAACCTCGATGTAGGTACATTATTTTCAGTAAATCCACAATTGGGCAAAACCAATTTTACACTCGAAGTTGACGGAAAAGGTATAGATGCCAAATCGCTTGATGTTACTGCTAAAGGGATTGTTGAATCCGTTAACTTCATGGGGTATAACTATGAGAATATTTCGTTAGATGGAAATTATAGAGATATGATTTTTAAAGGGCATACTAATATAAAGGATGAAAATCTGGATTTTGTTTTTGATGGCCTGATTCATTTTAGTGAAGCCAAACCACGATTCGATTTTCACTCCAGAATTAACTATGCCAATCTGTTCGACTTAAATATTTCGACCCGCGACACGGTGAGTGAAATTTCCACAATAATGAATTTTGATTTTACAGCTTCAAGTATCGATGATATTAGGGGAACCATTAGTTTTGACAGCACAAAATACAACGAAGGAATGGAATCATACTTCCTGAGTCAAATCCTTTTTAGTGCAACACATGCCGATAACGGGCTGAACGGATTATCGATAAATTCCGATTTTATTGATGCACATTTTAAAGGAAATTATACCCTCAGCGATATCGTTCCTTCCATAAAGAAATACCTCTGGAATTATTCGCCTGTGATGGCTGAACAAATTAGTAAAAAACAACCTGGCCATCAAAATCAGTTTATCGATTTTAACATCGGTCTCAAAAACACCACGGCCATCAGTAAGCTGTTTTTTCCTGAGCTAACCATTGCACCAAATTCGATAGTATCGGGAGTATTTAATTTTCCTGAAAATAAAGTTCAAATTGAGGGTAATGCCGATTGGATAAAATATTCAACAATAAAAATTCAGGACTGGAAACTGTTGACAGATTCGGATTCGCAACAATTTGATCTTACCATGGATTTTGATAAAATTCTTTTGGGTAACATCAACCAAAGCGATACCATTGGAGTTGGTGTGGATAGTTTGCAAATACACACAGGTTTACGCAACGACACAATAATTATTGGAATTACCTGGAACGACCTGAATAATCTTCAACGGAATAAAGGAGACATTAAAGGGTACTTGCAGATTTTGGGCAAAGACCAATTTGCTGCCGGTTTCACAAAAGTGGATATGCTGTTCGACAGTGCAAGCTGGACAGTAAAACCAGATAACAAGATTATTGCAGGTAAAGATGGTTTGTTTTTTAATGATCTGAATTTTACCAGCGACTCTTCCATGTTTACAATTTCGGGAGGGATTTCCAAACAACCTGCCGACAGCCTTTGGTTGTTATTTAAAGAACTTGATATTTCGCATCTCGACCAATTTATCAGAAGTGGCCAGGTAGATGTGAATGGCATTTTAAATGGTAATATTACCCTTGTCAACCTTTTAACAAACCCAAATTTCCTGGCTAATATAAGTCTTAACGATCTGTTTTTTAATGGTGAGGATTTGGGGATATTAAACCTGAGTACTATTTGGGAAGATGCAGAATCGAGGTTAGGAGTTAACCTTGATATTTTTAGAAAAGGGAACCTCGGCATTAGTGAAGTTTTAAAAATAGATGGGGATTATTACCCTTCCGGGGATAATCAAAATTTTGATTTGCGGGTAACTCTCAGCAACCTCGGCACACATATTTTCAATCCATTTATCCAAGAATATGTCTCGATTGATAACTCCAGCCTTGCAAGCGGCAACATCGAACTCACCGGAAATTACCTTAAGCCTGTTGCCAAAGGCAAGATAAACCTTATGCGCACTCAATTACTGGTAAAGTATTTAAACACCCTGTACTCAGCGGCAGGCTCCATCGATATTGGCAAAAATTTTATTAATGTCAACAACCTGGAATTATACGACACCAAACGAAGATCGGCAATCTGCTCAGGAAAAATAAATCACAACTACTTCCGCGATTTTAGCCTCGACATCAGGGTTGAACAGGAAAACTTTAATGCGCTTAACACTACTTCGCGCGATAACGAGCTTTTTTATGGAACAGCCGTGGCATCAGGAAATGTTGACATCAACGGACCCTTCGATGATATTCTAATGGAGGTAAAAGTAAAAACCGAAGAAGGCACACGAATTATCATTCCCATTTCATCATCTCTCAGTGTTTCCGAAAACGACTTTATCATTTTCCTGAATAACGCTGACACAGTTACAGATGAAGAACCCACGTACAATTTAAAATTAAAAGGGTTTTCGATGAACATGGAGCTGGATGTAACTCCCGATGCGAATATTGAATTATATCTCCCCTACAACATGGGAAACATCAAGGGAAACGGTTCCGGTGATATTGGAATTGGGATTAATCCAAGTGGCGATTTCACCATTAATGGTGATTATGTAATTTCTGATGGCGACTTTTATTTTAATTTCGAAAACCTGTTTGGCAGGGAATTTAAGATTAAAGAGGGTAGTAAAATTGGCTGGACAGGCGATCCGTATGATGCTTCTGTAAATATTATGGCCACTTATACAGTAAAAACAACGTTGGCTGGGTTAAGGTTACAAACCGATTCCAGCTCAATTAGAAACACACGTGTTGAAGTTAATTGCAATATCAATCTCAAAAACGCACTTTTTAATCCCGATATAAAATTTTCGATCGATTTTGCCAACGTTGCCGAGGACACAAAACAAATTATTTATGCAGCTCTCGACACTTCCGATCAGTCGGCAATGAGCCAGCAAATTCTTTCGTTGCTTGTAATAGGCAGCTTTAGTTATGCAACTGCCGGACCAAACATTAGCGCAACAGGTTTTAAAGTATTATCAAATCAGTTAAGCGAGTGGCTCTCAAGAATTAGTAAAGATTTTGATATAGGTATAAATTACCAGCCGGGCACCGAACTTACCGAAGAAGAACTTGAAGTGGCATTGCGGACACAACTTTTTAACGATCGTCTCTCGATAGATGGTAATTTTGGAGTACGGGGCACATCTGAGGATCAAAACACCAGTAATGTTGTGGGCGATATAAATGTTGAATACAAAATTACCGATGACGGAGGGTTTAGGGTAAAAGCCTTTAACCGTACCAACGATATTAGCTTCCTTGAGGACAATGCCCCTTACACACAGGGCGTAGGTATTTTTTACAGGAAGGAATTTGAAACTTTTCGTGATCTGTTTAAACGCGATAAAAATAAAAAACGGAAAAACGAAAAGCATAAAAGAAACAAACAAGCTGTTAAAAATGAAGGATTGAGTGAGGTTGAGGGAGATTGAGGTTGAGGTTGAGGTTGAGGTTGAGGGAGATTGAGGTTGAGGTTGAGAGAGGT
>JAOZRY010000649.1 GCA_029939965.1 Bacteroidales bacterium
ATCTGCAGTTGAGCGTATTGTTCCTGTTGAACTTGATGGAGAAATGTTGCGAGTTATTTTGCAGAATATAAACGGAAAGGAAGACGAAAACCTTGATGCTGTTGGAAAAAAGCAATGCAGATAAAAAATGTTTTGATAATATCGGTGGTGTTGATACTGATATCCGGTACTATTGCAGGTGTTCAGGGTTTAAGGAGAACAGATGAGGTGGGTATGTTGAGAAATTCACTGGAAGTTATAACCTGTAACATTGGAGATCTGGGAGGGTACCAAATACTAACACGTGAGAAGGTTGTTGACTTTTTCAAGTTGTGCGGTATTCCTGATATACTGCTTTTACAGGAAGTCAGGAATGAAAATGAAGCAGAATATTTTTCAAATAAACTGGGGTTAAAATATTTTGTTTTTTTTAATGATTTTCAGAAAAAACATGGTATGGCGATTCTATCCGGATTACCGTTGTTAAACCCTGACAGGATTTATTTTAAAACAAGCAAATATGGATATGGGGCTGTTTCTGCCGATGTAATGGTTGGTGATACCCTGAAGGTCACTGGTACAAAAGTTCAGGTTGTCAATGTCCATCTGGACAGATTTAATCAAATAACTATGAAGAATAAAAAGATAGAGGTTAATCTACGTTCTGTATTGTGGTTTGCAAAGAGTGAAAAGGGGGTTTTAAGGGAAAAAACGAAAAGATGAGAGATTAATAAAAATGAAATTAATCCCCACAAGAAAAACAGAAGGAAAGCTTGATAAAAATGGGAACCCCTTAAAATTTTCCAGAGATATTGAATCAAAGGTCTTTTGTAGAATTATTGGTTGTGTCGGTGGTGGAATATTTAGTTGCAACGGGTGGATTCGGAGAAACAACTTGACCTTATGTGTATAACTGAGCTATATATAAAATAAAGGACGGGGTCAGGCTTCGTTTATTGTGGTTATTGTATTCGGGGGTATATGCATGGTATTTAAATAATTATGTCAAGGAAACCTCGCATACACTATCCTGGAGCAATTTACCATGTGATGCTCAGGGGTAACGCAAAGCAGACTATTTTTTATGGGGATGAAGAATACCGGCATTTTGAAGATATCCTGGCCCAGGGATTGGAGCAATACTCGCTTATGCTGCATGCGTACTGCTGGATGGAAAATCATGTTCATATGGCGTTGCAGGTCACAGATAAACCACTTTCAAAACTGATGCAAAATATTTCCCAGCGATATACATACTGGCTCAATAAGCGGCATGATCGGGTCGGGCACCTGTTCCAGGGGCGATACAAAGCCATTCTTGTGGAAAAAGATGCTTATTTGTCAGAGCTGATCCGCTATATTCATCTTAACCCGGTACGAGCTAATATGGTAAGTGATCCCATTGATTATCCGCTGAGCAGCCATGCTGCCTATGCCGGGCGTGTGAAATCACCCTGCTGGTTAAGCGTTGATCAGGGTCTGGGACATTTTGGCAAAACCAAATCTTCTGCACAAGCTGCGTATTTGCATTTTATGGGACAAATCACGGAGGAAGAACTTCTGGAGCAGCTCCGCCATGGCACCAAGCAGGGACGGATACTCGGCAATGAAGATTTTATTAAAGGTGCACTCAAACAAAACAAAGAAAAGGTTTCAGCACAGATTACAATTGAACAGATAGTGGATGTAGTGGCACAGGTTTACCAAGTTCCGCCTCGGGAAATGACAAGTGCCAGTCGTGCGAGAAATCTGGCAGAAGCAAGAGCTATGACTGCAATGATCGGCATGGATCATTGCGATTATTTGCTGTCAAATTTTGCACTATACTTTAACCGGAATATGCCATCAATGAGCAAGTTGGTCAGGGATGTACGTACCCGCCTTACAAAAAGCCATTCAATGCATGAGAAAATGGAGCATATCAAAGATCAAATAACCACAATAAGCGAAGCCTGACCCCGTTTTTTTGCGTTATTTTAGAGCCGGGGTCAGGCTTGGCTTATTGGCTTATTGGATGAAAAAGTATTAAGGATCGGCACAAAATTAACTTAACAATTTAATGACGAATTAGGACGTTATTCAAATTTGCATACAAACAAATAACAAATCGCCAAGCAACTCTAAATGTAGAAATAGCAACATGATTAGAAATATTTTGGTTTTTAAAAATAAAGCTTGTGTTATGCCCTAATATCACTTATAGTCAGCTTAATAGGAGAAATTAGGACATAATGAGACCAGAGAAATATACAACAAGTGATCTGCATAACTATTTGAAAAAGAACATGATAGCTTCAATGGATGATCTGAAAATAGTTCTTGGAACAGACGTCAATAAAACAGTTTTTCGTAAACTTAAAAAGCTCTCGTATCGATCGAGTTATTCACACAGAGGAAAGTATTATACTACCGATTTTATAGCTGACTTTGATACATTGGGATTATGGTCATATAACAATATATATTTTTCAAAACATGGAACTTTATTAGATACTGTTAAAGTTTTAATA
>JAOZRY010000650.1 GCA_029939965.1 Bacteroidales bacterium
GATTATCTTGAGGACCAATCCTTTATTGTTGATGGCAGTTTCACCTATTTACCTGTTTTAACCAACATCCCGACAAATATTGAAGAGTTGCTTGGAGATGAAATTTCAAATGTTTTAATGATATACGATTGGTCAAACGGCCACTTTTGGACACCGGTAGCACATGATTTTGATGAATTATTGCCCGGGAAGTCATACCTGCTTGTCAGTAGAAACGCGGGTGCTGAATATATCATAGAGTTCCCGGAATATGAGCTGAATGCCCCGCTGGCATTCAATACTACATTGGCTGAAAAGGATGTTAATTCACCCTGGAATGATATTGAAGCTACATCACAAAACCACTTTTTCCTTTTTGCCGATGAGGCCATTACCAATTTGCATGCGGGCGATATTATTGGGGCATTTACCCAAACCGGCCGCTGTGTGGGCATTGCCGAATTTGCCGGAAAAGATAGTTTCTTTAAACTAACTGCAATGGGCGATGACCCCAACACCCCTGAAATTGATGGATTTGAAACTGGCGAATACATTACATTTAAACTTTACCGCAAGGCTACCGGCCAAACCTTTGAAATAGCATTTACCTACGATACTGAATATCCAAATCACGATGGCCTTTTCTCTTTGTACGGTGTCTCCAGGGTGATAGAAATGACGATAGGTGCATCATCAATAAATGCCGGAAATCAAAACAAAGGTGTAAAGCTATTCCCAAACCCGGCAACTGATATGGTTCACATTGAAGCTGATTTTAAGATAGCTGACCTTAAATTAATAAACCATACCGGGCAGATAATTTTCAATCAAAATGTTAACCTGTACAACCTGCATATTGACATTTCAGGATTTGGCCCTGGCATGTACTTCTTAAATATTATGGGGCACGGTGGGGAAATAGTAAACAAAAAGCTGACTGTTCATTAAGGAATAAAAAAATACACAATTAATCATGAAAAGTATAAAACCAATTTTAAAAACCAGGATTAAATATATAAGCATCCTCATGCCCTTGGTATTTATCCTGATATTTGGTGTCAGCTTACGGGCACAGGAAAGCGATGGGGGTAAAAGGGTGGTTTGGAGTGGCCTCGTAACTGTTGATGATTATGAAACTATTTCCCAACGAGATACATTAATCATAGAGCCGGGAACTGAAGTCGATTTCCAATCCTTTAGTTTAACAATTTATGGGACCCTGATTGCCAAAGGAACACTTTCCGAACAAATTATCCTTGGGACAAGCAATACAAAATCTGGCTGGAAAGGTATCAAATTTGAAACTACACAGACGAAATCAGTTTTAAAGCATTGCAAAATATCGGGAATCATTCCTTTTGCCCGTTCTAAAAATAAATCCCCTGAAAATTATAGAAATGCAATTCTAATCAAACAGGCCACCGATACCATATTAATCGATCGTTGTGAGTTTTTTAATAATAGGGCCGGGATTTTTATTACAAACGAAAGTAAAGATATAATTATCTCTAATTCAAACTTCTTTAACAATACAGTGCTTGACCAGGATATCGAAGGAATTGTTTTCGTAGATCAAAATTCCATTTTACAATTGGTGGGCAATGAATTTATTAATGATACGGTAAACACTTATGGGGTAGTTGGAATGCGTGGCGCATCTTATGCATTTATACTTGGTAATACTTTTAAAGATATATGTTTTATTGATGAAGTATCGGCCTTTCCATATTTACCTGTATTTTATTCGTCATACGGAGGCACCATGACCCAAAATAATTGCTGGGTTATGGGCAATGTTTTTGAAAATAACTTTAAACAAGATATTTTTCTCACAAACACATTTGCTTTTATAATTAAAAATTTATTCTATGGGAATGAAGGTTCAAATGCGAAAAGTTCGGCAATGGCAGCAATCAAATCATTTGTGAAAATCTATCGTTGCAACTTCCGGGATTATGATGGAAGCGTACTTCTAATTGAGGATTCGGATGTTCTAATTGAAGACAACGGGTTTAGCAGCAACAATGCACTTACAGGGTTAGATAATGAAATTGATGGAGGGGCAATCAGGTTGAAAGGCACTTACCTTGAAACCAATCATCATTTAATAGAAATAATTAACAATACTTTTACAGGGAACAGTGCGACTAACGGAGGGGTGGTTTACTCGGAGTTTGAAAATGATTTTTGTGATGTATTCATAAAACACAATAATTTCAACTTCAATAATTCATCCAACATTGTCAATGGTGGGGCCATATATGCCTGTTCAACACCAAATTTATTTATCGAAAACAATAAATTTTTTAATAACACCTCACAAGCTAATGGCGGCGCAATACATGTAGAGAACAGCAACCTTACGGCATCAGAAAATGTTTTCTTCAATAATACGGCAGGCTCTAATGGGGGCGCGGTTTCCTGCATAGATAATATGGAAGATGAATCATATTTTTTTAATTTTAATGATAACGAATTTTATTTAAACAGTGCGGAAATCAAAGGAGGGG
>JAOZRY010000090.1 GCA_029939965.1 Bacteroidales bacterium
AGAATATTATTAAAATCATGGGCAATACCGCCTGCAAGGGTGCCGATGGATTCTATTTTGAGAGCTTGTTGAAGTTGGGTTTCTATCCGTTTAAACTCCGTAATGTCGCGGATTATTTCCAACTTACAGTGTGTGCCATCAACATCGGTATATGGAACAGCAGTAATAGCGAAGATCCTGCCATCAGCAAGCGTAGGTTCATAATATACAATTCTCCCGTTGTCGATAACTTTTGTTAATTGACAATATGAGCAAGGCGAATCGCTCCCACCTATATCTCGGTAACAAATCTTGCCGATAGCATTACCGAAAGATTGAATCATCAGTTCATTCATATATCGAACATAGTACTCTTTATCCACAATGAAGAGTGCGATTCCTGATTTATTTATTGCATCTAACAAGGAAGTATGCCGCTCTGTGCTTTCCTTTAATTTTATCTCTGCCAGCTTACGCTCTGTGATATCTTCAACAATTCCGATCCCTGCAATCATTGCATTTTCTTTTTTTATTGGAATCCAGTCAGCTTTTATATAGGAAGTTTTTTTACCGGTATGTGAGATGTATTTGCCTTCAAAATGTCCGGGTTCTCCATCCAGAGACCTGTTAACTTCTTTAGAAAATTTTTTATCAGGGATGTCATCTATATCCAGGCCAACAAGTTTCTCATAAGATGAGCCAAAAGTATTAATCATTGCTTCATTAACATCAGTAATTATACCTTCATGATTATAGTGAATGATTCCAATTGGAGAATTTTCAAAAAATAATCTATGCTTTTTTTCTCTCTCAAGTTGAGCTTTATTTATTAAATTTCGGGATATTAACGTCAGGATTAAAATCGCAACCAATAAAAATGTTGTAATTGGGAAAGCACAGCGCAACAAAATTGTTTTGTTCCAGTTTGCTGCATCTATATCCATACCGAGAACTGCAATTAAATCTCCTGTGTCAGGATGTTTTATAGGAATAAGGGCAGTGATTAATGTTCCCCAACGATCGGTAATTGGTCCAACAACATCCTCCTGCATGGTGGCAAAAACACGGAGATAAGAATCGGAAACTTCATCATATATTAGACCAGGTGATGCATAATCCTTCGAATCTACAGGTAAGGAATCCAAAAAAAAGAAAACTTGACCATCTGGTCGCTGTCCCAGCAGATAAAGAAATCGGCATTGATATTTGGCATTACGCATTAACATCAATTGTGACTTAACACGTGTGTAGTCTGGTGTGTTAATGTCCTTTGCAGAACCTGACAAAGCAATAATACGGTTTATATTTACAGACATAGCGGTGATTCTTGCCTGATCAAGTAAAATTGACCTCATGCGTTTGTCGGTTGATTGTGCTATCCACCAGATAAGCGTGCTTCCAGCGGTGAAAACAAGCAGGAGTATAATTGAAAATTTGTAAATATTTTTTTTGATCATGATAATTATATTAAAATAATAATTCAGTGCCTAAATCAAAACCTATAAAAGGTAAAATTGATCATTTCAATATAAGTCGGTTTTTTAATCATATATCTATTCTTTTTCAAGTTTAATTCTATATGATTTTCAAACTCTTAACTCACCAGAAACAATTAAGAATCCAGTCAATTTAATTAAAATAACAATACGATAGATTGTGGTCCATTGCAAGTCCAGTTCATTTTTTTTATTTTTAAAAGAAAATATTCAATATCAAAGAATTATGAAAGTAATTTTTATAATAGATTCCCAACGTTGACTTATGGTATCTACAATCACGAGCAAAAAATGGAATAGGGTGAGGACTATCAAAACAATTATTTTTTTTGGGAAGGCCGGATACCTCTCCTTGATCGGTTTATTTCTTTTTTGGAATTATTTGGTAACCGTAAATTTGATTGCAACAACTTCTCTGCCGCTGCTTTTTTCAAACATTCGAAAATCGTAATTACCTTCTTTGTCTGGTGCAGTAAAATTAAAAGACCCTTTGGGTTTGCTTTTTAGATACTGCCATGCAAGGTCATGCTTATCAGCCTCTGCCATTCCCTTATGTGCTACATCAGCTTTAAACATGCCAATCCAGGAATTAGTGGGGTATAAAGGAGAAGCAGTAAAATCTAATTTTATCTTCTCATTGGGTTCAAAACTGTTTTTGGTTAATTTTAAACTTGCAATGTCACGATTCACAGCAACAGTGAACTTGATTGTAACCACTTCGCTGCCACTGTTTTTTTCAAACATTCGAAAATCGTAATTACCTTCTTTGTCTGGTGCAGTAAAATTAAAAGACCCTTTGGGTTTGCTTTTTAGATACTGCCATGCAAGGTCATGCTTATCAGCCTCTGCCATTCCCTTATGTGCTACATCAGCTTTAAACATGCCAATCCAGGAATGAGTGGGATATAAAGGAGAAGCAGTAAAATCTAATTTTATCTTCTCATTGGTTTCAAATATTTTTTTATTAAGTTTCAAACTGTCTGAACCATTTTGTTTTGACACTGCTTTACCGGAGTCTCTATTCATTCCCTTACCGGCCTTTATCTGATTGTCATAAGTTTTATTGTCTTTGGTGTTTTTTTTCTTTGAATCGGCATATTTTGGAACATTTATCTCAATCGCATCTTTTTTTAGTGTATCAAAGCTTTTTGTTTCCTGACCTGGTATTTGCTGATTTAGTGCTTGTTGTGATGATTCTTTATCAGACATAACAGGCACTGCTGGCATTGAGTTGAACTTTCTCAATTCATCTATATCTATGGGTTCCTCTTTTGTCAAATCATTTGAAGATTTGATATTTTTTGTAAGGATACCTGACTGAATTTCATCATCACCGGGAATCCCCCATGGTGATTCATCACTAAATAGAATTAATGGTTGAGAAACAGATAAAATCAGGCCGGATACAATCAGAGTAATCAATTTTTTCATTTTCTATTCCTCCTCGAATTCTGCTGGCAACGCAGACCAGATAAATGATTTTTTTCCACTCTTTTCCATATAGCCGGTTATTTGTTTTCCTTCCAGATGACCAATGATCTTTATCTTATTTGACATATTGCGAGGCACTCCGCCAGCATTCCATTTTCCATCTTTTTTAATCATAACAAAGGTGCTTCCCTTGGTTATTTTGGCTTCAAGCTCGCCGGTCTCGGGGTTGAATACGCCTAAAAATTCACCATCAATGGTAAACCGAGTGGTTTTATCGCCTTTTTGCTTTTCCTGTTTGCATTCAAACTTACCGGATGCCGATTTATTGTCCTTTCCAATGCTGATTTCTATTGTACCCTCAAATCCTTCATCTTTTCCCATGGGCCCTGTAAAAAAATGTCCGCCGGATGCAGCCTTTTTTCTCGCATTGATATTTTCTTTCTTTTGTTTATCATTACCCGCCATAGCTTCCCATTTTTGTTTTTTTGTTGCATCATCCATATAAAAATGAATATTAGGAGTATAAAGGCTCCCCGTAACTTCACCCCAGACCCATTTATCGTCAACCAAACGGGCAAATTGACGTGTTCCGCTAAAGCTGTTTGCTTCATCACTTGCTGTATAATAGGCCATAACTGGCCGGGTAGTGGTTTCTTTATCAAGGGAGTAAAGTGCAAAATTCTTAAAATTATATTTTGCCTTGTCCAGAGCCTCCCCCTTCTCTAAGGATGTTGTTTCGATAATTACCTGCTTAATACTTTTGCCATCCGGACTCATTGTAATTTGAATATTGCCGAAATAGGACGATGTTTCTGTTAATTTACCCGTAAATTCATAATTGATCTTTCCAGAGGCCCCAACATTAGCCTCATAATGGTAAGGTCCGTGTGAAACAGAAGTAACAGTAGTTTTTTTCAATTCCGGCCAAATACCTTTTGAGTAATCATATTCAGAGTCTTGTATAGAGACTTCTACAGGAGAGAACACTTCCCGGGTAAAACTTTGGTTCAAATTCACCAGCGCATCTTTCAGACCAGCTCCGCCAACCTTCACATCCACTTGAGCCGTTACCGGATAAATACCATTTATTTTGGGGCTTTTACTGAACCAGGTATTGGGCTCATTCCCTTTTTTATTGGGTATGAGCAATTTATAATCAATCATGACCTTGCCTGGGGCACCTGAGATATTCTCAATGATTTTCTCAAGGACATTGGCAGCATGTTGAAACTTAAGACCGTTATTCTCAAGAGAGAATTCAACCAGGATGGGTTCGCCTTCCTGTTCCAGTTCAATTGGATAAGGCAAATGGTTGAGTGTCAGCTTGGCGGTTCGCAAAAAATTAAGATATACCAGATACTGCTTAATCCCTGCTGATATCTTATCATTTTTTGCCTTTATTTCAGCTTCGGCAGCAGCAGCTTCAGCAGAAGCGGCTTCCTGTTCTTTTTTTATCCTTTCCCTTGTTTCTTTAAACAGCGCTTTCAAAGGTTTGAAATCATTTTCTTCATAGGCATTAATCGCATCCAGGGCACGTCCTGAATCCACACCAGCACTGATCAGTTTTTGAAAAATGGTGGATCGACTGGAGGCGGTTTGTTCTTTAGCATAGGCTTCCAAGTGAGCTTCTTTTAATTCCCCTTCTGCATATGCTTCTACCATTCTTGACGGGGCGAGCAGCGGATAACTCACGCCATCCTTGATGCCTGTCAGCATTCCTTTGCCAAGATTTTCAGCCCGTTCAAGAATAGTGTCATCCGCTTCAAAGGTTTCGGTAACCAGTTTGGGTGATTTTATTTTTTTACCCTGAGCCCTTAAAATCCTGGCTTTTCTTTCCAGGAGATTCAGGTCTCCAGAGAGCATCACATTACTGATATATTTTTTTGCACCTGCCTTGGAGATGCCGGTTTTCCGCAAGGCAACTTCCCATTGAGTCAGATAGGCTGTCATATTATTTCTATTGGCTTGCTGAATCTTTGATCTGGCATCCAAATAATCACGAGTGGTATTCACCACATGTTTCCCCGTACTTATCATGCCCATAGTGGCATATTGGTCTACAATACCTAAGGTGACTTCCCCTAATGATTTTTTGCCTTCCATATAGTCTTCCACTGCTTGACAGGTTTGTCCAATATCAACGATCTGCATGACCGAACCAAAATGCTTCACTGCTTTTTGTTTGACAGACGGTGGATCAGCTACATTTATTTTTTTTAATTCAACATCAACATTATCTGGGGTAATTTTATTTTTTACAGTAGGATTGTCAGGAAGAACAGGGGTCTTTTTCTGTACAGACCTCTGAGATAAAAATTCATCATTGACTGCTTTGGTTTGCTTCATTTTTGTGACCGTATCAACAATTTCATCTTCTATTTGTCGTCGAACCGGATCACTGGGTGGCTTTGATGCTGCCTTTGCCCTTAAATCAACAATATTTTTTTTTGTTTTATTAAATGATGTTTTTTCTGCAGCTGCAAATACATCTTCACTTGTTCTTCGCATTTGTTCAGCAAACTTGGGATCATCGATTTTAATTTTGCCTTCTTTAATCCCTTGAAGCTTTCGCTTAAACTCAACCGGAGATTCCTTAATTCCATTTTGCCTGAGGATTTTTTCAAGTGTTTCATCTTTTACCTGACCCATCTCCAGGGTCTTGTTAGTCCCTTTGGCCATGCCCTGCATTTTTTTCGGATTTTTAACCAATCCATCCCCATCTAAAACCAATCCTTTGGATGCTTTTTTACGGTGATCCTGGATTTCAACATAATCCGCTCCTACCTGCTGTTTTACAAGTTTTCCCTCAGACCTTGTTTTCATGGATTCAGATACATAGGTTTCAGGATTTCGTGCATCCACTTCGGTTTTAATCTGATGAAACTCTGTCCCCGGTCGAGGCTTCATCCCTTCTTTATTTATGGTCAGTTCAAAATCACCTTTAATTTCAAGTGTACCTGCCTTTGAATCCACCTCCAGAAAAGATCTGTTTTTATACTTTGGGTCATACAACCCCATATCCTGAAGAACATTTTCAACCTTATTGGCTGTATTTGAACCACCACCCATGTCCAAATCACCATACATGCCCCGATGGCCAACTTCACCAAACTTTGTTCCCGCAGTCGCTTTGAGTTTGCCCGATGAAGGGCCTTTACTGTTTTTTATCCTGGCATTGGTTTCATTGATTAATATTTTTTGGACCTGGTCTCTTTTACCTGCATAGTGATGGCTGCGTTTCGTATGCCGGGTTAATTCACTTCTCAACAGAGACTCTTTTTTGATATCGGAAATATTCATGGATTGGATGCGCTTCATTCTGTTCGAATGGGAGGCTTGCTCAAACTTCCATTGGGTGCTGGTTTCAATATATTGATTTCCAGCAGCTAAAAGTTCTTTGTCACTGTAAAGCGCACCACCGTTTGCACTTTTCGTAAACGAAAAAAGAATGATGGATAGCATAAAAAACACATATATTTTAAACCCATTGTGGCAGATTTGCATAGATATTTACTCCTTAATTTTAATGCATCAGAAGGATTCCTGAACCGCCGCTTCATTATTAACTGTATATCTTGTGGTGATTCCACGGTTAATTATGATCCATATTAAGGAGAAAGCAGCAAAAAAGCCTAAAGCAATGATAGCTGAGACCATACAGGTGGATGAGATGTCTTCCCAGTTGTGTTCAATATCTTTGGTGCTTTTATTTTCCATTGATTAATTTTTCAATCATCATCATAATCATCGTTACCATTGTCCTGATCAACCGGCTGTACATAATTTTCTTTTTTATCCCAATATTCCTGCTCATGCATTTTATCAAGGTCAGACATTCCAGATCCTGTATTGCGTCTATTTTTCCAGACAATAAAAGCAATAAACAATCCCATTGCAATAATACCAAAAAGTATGTTTCCCATGACAACCTCCGTTACATTAAAAATAGTTTCATTCGATTGATGAGTGTCTGTCCGGAAGCCCGTAAAAAATATTGTTCCCAGGCAAATTACTACCAATACAATCAGATATCAGGATAAATTAACTATGCCTCGATGGCAATAGTTTTTTTATAATGAGGAACATGCCTGGTCAAAGGATACTCCCAGATTGTTATTATCGGACAATTTACCAGCCCGCCCTTGTGTGTCCGGTCATAACAAGTAAATACATAGTTTCTATATATCATTCACATTAAAAATTATTTGACATTTTATGCTGTTTATTTTATATTTTTCAATTGTATATCATTCATATTTTAACGATATTATTAGTGGAATATCATGATGATTAAAATACCGCAGCAAATAATCCATCAATTTGATACTTTATTGGACAAAAAAAAATTCCATTTAATCAACGAAGTTATTATAGAAAATGGCTAAAATATTACCTTGATTTTTGCCATAAATATCATCATGATTCAAAATAAACTAAGGGCTAAAAAACTATCTAAACAGCAACAACTCATACATTTCGAGACAGTTTTGCAAGTCATCTTTTAATTGCAAATTATGACATCAGGACAATTCAGCAATAGCTCCGCTCCTTTATTTACATTGCAAGGCTGATGGAAACCAACTATTTTTTTATTCTAAAATATGGTGAAAAGCAATATAGAAAATAAATAAGCTTCAATAACAAGGCATAGAATATGGAAAAACAAAATTCATGGGGAACTCTTTTTATTGTTGCAACTCCTGTTGGCAACTTGGAAGATATCACCTTCAGAGCCATTAAGGTCCTAAACCAGGTTGATCTTATTGCAGCAGAAGACACAAGACATTCAAAAAAACTGCTTTTGCACTATGATATTGGGACAAAACTTATCTCCTGCCATGAACATAACGAGATAAAGAAAATACCTGGAATTATAAATGACCTAAAAAACGGACTTGATATAGCTTTAATCAGTGATGCAGGAACACCAACAATTTCAGATCCTGGATATAAACTTGTTACTGTTGCTGCGAATGAACAGATCAGCGTTATTCCAATTCCAGGATGTAGTGCGGCTATTGCAGGCTTGAGTGTTTCAGGGCTTGCAACAGATTCCTTTCTTTTTCTTGGTTTTTTACCCAAAAAGCAGGCAAAGCTGCGACAAACCCTTGAAAATATAAAAGAGCTGAGTGCAACCCTGATTTTTTATGAATCCCCGAGACGTGTTAAAACTCTTATCTCCACCATGTTGATTATTTTTGGTGACAGAAAAGCCTGTCTTGCCAGGGAAATCACCAAGCTGCATGAAGAGTATATCAGAGGCAACCTTTCTGATATCCTTAAAAAACTTGAAGAGAAAGAGACCATAAAAGGGGAGTGTTCTTTATTTGTACAGGGGTGTTTAAAAGAAGAAACCATTGACCAAAAAGAGTTGGAATGCATTATAATTGAAAGGCTTTCAAATAATGTTCTTGGCACATCTGGTCTGGCAAAACAGATTTCCAGAGAATACAATCTTTCCAAAAAGTATGTTTATGATATGATTCTCAATATTAAAGGAGACAAAGCATGGCATTAGTTCAAATTGAAAATGTTACAAAAAAATACCAGACAGGTGATATTGAGGTCACAGCCTTAAGTGATATTAACCTCTCCATAGAAAAATCAGCATTTGTCTCTTTTGTGGGACCTTCCGGAAGTGGAAAGACAACCATGCTGAACATGATAGGATGTCTTGATAAACCAAGTAGCGGGAAAATTCTTGTTGACGGCAAACAGGTTGATAGTTTCAACCGCCAGAAAAGAGCAGCATTTCGGGGAAGCGTAATTGGGTTTATTTTCCAGTCTTTCAATCTTTTCCCGGTACTGACAGCATATGAAAACATAGAATATCCTCTGGTCATGATTAAAAATGAACCGGCAAATGACAGGAAAGAAAAAATTCTCAGTGTTCTTGAGTCTGTAAATATGCTTGATCAAAAAGATAAATTTCCAGATCAATTATCAGGAGGGCAAAAGCAGAGAGTTGCTGTTGCAAGGGCTTTAATCACTCAGCCAAAACTTGTTATGGCAGATGAGCCTACTGCAAACCTTGATAAGAAATCTTCTGTAAATGTAATTCGTCTGATGCACGATATGAAAGATAAGTTTGGCACCACCTTTATATTTTCCACCCATGACCCGCGGATTATGGAAGAGGCAGAAATTACATACACACTTGATGACGGGAAACTGTTATAGCCAAAAGGAGATAAAAAATGTTCAAAATATTTAAAATTGCACTTCGAAACCTTTTAAGATACAAAAGAAGGACCCTGTTAACCTCTATTTTGATTACATTTGGCATTGTGCTTGTAATTTTATTTTCTGCTCTAGCCGGCTCTTTTAAATCAATGATGATAGGACAAATCACAGATTCAAACCTTGCACAAATGCAGATCCATAAAAAAGGATATGTATCTTCCATTGATACAATGCCACTGAACCTGACATTAGATACAAAACAATACAAGAAAATTGAACAGTTACTTTCGA
>JAOZRY010000091.1:0-5353 GCA_029939965.1 Bacteroidales bacterium
TGCTATTATTTAACGGGGTGAACACTTTTACATGATTTTTAATAAACCTTATTTTTCTGCTTTAAACCTTAGAATAATAAAATTGCAACCACGCCCCCAAAACCTTATTGCCTTATTTTCAGCCATATAATAAGGTAATAAGGTTGGGTTGGATATTTATTCATTGTTCTACTAAGGTTAAAAATATAAAAAATAAGGTTTTCTTACACACACAAAATGTAAACCGAGAAATGAAAGATGCCCTTTTTAATTATTTTTGTTCAAATTTTTTATATTTCATAATCTAAATTCTAAAAGCATGAAAACTTATCAGGTAGATTTTTTTAATAAAACAGATTGCGAAAAATTTTCACCGGAAATAATTCCCTTTAACCCCGATTTAGTCTTGATATTTGGAGGAAGAGAAACGCTTTCCAAAACATCAATAGTAAACACACTAAAATCATCTTTTCCGGGTACAATTATTACAGGGTGTTCAACAAGTGGGGAGATCAGTGCTGCAAACGTTAATGATAATTCTATTAATGTAACTGCCATAAAATTTGATCAAACACCAATTTCCTATCAGGAAGTAAACATCAATGATTTTGATGATGGAGAAATGGCCGGAAAAGCCCTGGCCGGAAAATTTGCTTCAAAAGACTTAAAGCATATTTTTGTTTTATCCGAAGGGTTGCACGTTAACGGTACAGAACTGGTAACAGGTTTTAGAAATAATTTGCCCGAAGGCGTGAACGTTACCGGAGGGTTGGCAGGTGATGGAGCCAATTTTGCGGAAACACTTATTGTATCAAATTCGGGAGAAATTAAAAGCGACATTATTACTGCAATCGGATTTTATGGCGACCAAATAAAAATTGGTTATGGCTCTCTTGGAGGCTGGGATAGTTTTGGGGTTGAAAGATCGGTTACAAAATCGGAAGGGAACGTACTTTTTGAAATCGACAATACCCCGGCTCTACAAATTTATAAATCATTCCTCGGTGAACAAGCAAAGGATTTACCGGCATCAGGTCTTTTGTTTCCATTAAGTATGCGTTTAGAAACCGATAGTGCACCTGTGGTAAGAACCATACTTGCCGTGGATGAAGAACAACAAAGCCTCACCTTTGCCGGTGATATTCCGGTGGGATCGTACATTAAATTAATGAAAGCCAATATCGACAGGTTAATTACCGGGGCTGAGGAAGCAGCAAAAGTAAGCATCGATCCATTATCCGGAAACATTCCGGAACTGGCAATACTCATTAGTTGCGTAGGCAGAAAACTTGTTTTGAGACAGCTCGTAGAAGAAGAAGTAGAAGCTGTTCAGGAAATTGTAGGTAAGCAAGCTGTATTAACAGGTTTTTATTCGTACGGAGAAATTGCCCCATTCCTCGAAGGAGCAAAATGTGAGTTGCACAACCAAACAATGACAATTACAACATTTTCGGAAATTTAACCCTGATTTTAAACAACGGCTGGTTTCAGAATTTCCAGAATTGCCACAACCATTTTTCATCACAAAATTGCATTTTCCCTTACCTTTTAAAACGGGTAAGGGAAAATGCGCTTTTATTAAAATATATTAAACAGACTTTTCAGATGCATCGATTATTAAAACGACAGATAAAAAGACATCTCGCTGGTATCGATATAGATAATAGCGGATTAAATGATTTTGTTGAGGCTGTCGATATTGCCTACAGAAACTATGATACTGACTACCAACAATTAGAACGTACTCTCGAAATCAGTTCAAAAGAATCATTTAAAGAGTTATCTGATTTTCAATTTGCCATTAGTACCACACTCATGGTAGTGATAACCGACTCGACCGGAAAAATCTCATATGTGAATGATAATTTCTTAGAGATGTCGGGGTACACAAAAGCCGAGCTATTAGGAAAAGATTACCGTGAATTGAATTCGAAACACCATCCTGAGGAGTTTTATATTGAAATGTTCGATACTATCAGGGAAGGAAAGGTATGGAAAAATGAAATCAGGGATATTTCAAAATCGGGTAAGTACTACTGGGCCGATACTACCATAGTTCCGTTACTTAACAAGCTCGGAAAACCTTACCGTTACATCTCTTTTAAAATTGATGTTACAAAAATTAAAGATGCCGAAACAGAAGTGCGGCAACATGCTAAAAACCTTGAACGTATTAACAAAGAGCTGGATCAATTTGCCTATGTTGTTTCACACGATTTAAAGGCTCCACTAAGAGCTATTAACAACCTGTCGGAGTGGATTGAAGAAGACATTATTGAAGTTGTTGATGATGATACGCGTGAAAATCTGAAATTGCTTCGTGGCAGGGTAAAACGTATGGAAGGGTTAATTGACGGCATACTACAATACTCACGCGCCGGAAGGATAAAGAGCAACAACACAATGATTGATCTGAAACAAATGATTGAGGAAATTATTAGTGTAAATAACTCGAGCCCAAATTTACAATTTAAGTATCCTGACAAATTGCCGGTAATATATTCGGAACAGGTAGCTCTTGAACAAATACTAAGCAATTTTATAAGTAACGCTGTAAAATACAATGATAATGAACATCCTTTGGTTGAAATTAACCTAAAGGATAAAGATAATTTCTGGGAGTTTTCGATAAAGGATAACGGACCTGGAATCGCAAAGGAATATTTCGAAAAAATCTTTGTAATTTTCCAAACACTTCAGGCACGAGATAAATTTGAAAGTACCGGAGTTGGTTTGGCCATTGTTAAAAGACTGGTAGAAGACAAGGGAGGCAAAACCTGGATTAACTCGGAAATTGGAAAAGGAAGTACTTTTTATTTTACATGGCGCAAAGATTGGATGTAAATAAATTTGATTTGTATGCAGGAAAATTGTTATTTTGAAGAGTGATTAGCGAATTGAGTATTAATATTAATAATAATGAATTATAAAGCTGTGAATATTCTACTGGTTGAAGACGATATGATTGATGTAATGAATGTGAAGAGAGCATTCAAAAAAAACAAAATTAACAACGCGCTTTTGTTTGCCGAAAACGGTGTTGAAGCCCTTGAAATGCTGAGAGGAGAAAATGGGAAAGAACCTATTAAGCCGATACCAAAAATTATTCTTCTCGACCTGAATATGCCAAAAATGGGAGGCATTGAGTTTTTGAAAGAATTGAGAGCCGATGAAAACCTCAAAAATATTTCGGTGTTTGTAATGACTACCTCCAACGAAGACAACGATAAAGTAGAGGCTTTTAAACTAAACGTTGCAGGATACATCCTCAAACCCCTGTCGTTTGAAAGTTTTGTAAACGCCGTTTCGACCCTGCATAATTATTGGATGCTATGCGAATATCCAAACCAAAAATAGATATAAAACTATATTCCTGCTTATGAATAGTGGAAAACAAATACGTATTCTTATCGTAGAGGATGACGAAATTGATGTTAGAGCATTTGAACGTGCACTCAAAAAATCGGGGATCAACTACAATCTAAAATCTTGTATATACGCCAACGATGCATTAAAATTATTTAGCAATAAGGAAACCAGCTTCGATTGTATCTTTTTAGATTACCAATTGCCGGGAATGGATGGTTTGACATTATTAAAAAAAATAAAAACGCTGGGTTTTGAAAGGCCCATTTTAATAATGACATCGCAGGGAGACGAAAAAGTAGCGGTTCAAATGATGAAAGCCGGTGCTTTTGATTACTTCCCCAAATCTGATCTCTCTCCATCTAAAATTACAAAAAGCATCAATTCGATAATTCAGATGAATGAGATTTCGGATGAAAAAATAAGAATTGAAAAAACTCTTGAGAGCCAGAAACAATTTACAGAAGCTGTTACCAAACATTCGCCCAACATTATTTATGTTTATGATTTTACTGTAAATAAATATGTTTACTTAAACCGAAGTATTTTCGAAGAGCTGGGTTATAACAAGGCACAAGTTAAAGAGATGGGTAACAAAATATATGAACATACTGTGCATCCCGGACATATAAAAACAATGGCAAAGCACATGCAAATGCTGTCAACTGCCAAGGATAACATTATTCATGAGGTTGAATACCAGATAAAAAATACAGAAGGAAAATGGGTGTGGTATTACAACAGAGATATTGTTTTTAAGCGCGATACTAATAATAAAGTTATTCAGATACTTGGCTCAACATCAAACATTTCTAACATGAAAAAAGTTGAAGATGATTTGAGGTTAGCAAAACAAGATGCTGAAAATTCGGCTCAGGTAAAGGCCGAATTCCTGTCGAACATGAGCCATGAAATCAGAACCCCGATGAATGCTATCATTGGCCTTACCGATGTGCTACTTTCCAAAAAGCATGATGATTTTGTTGCAGATAACCTTAAATCTATTAAGCAATCAGCAGATAATCTTTTGGTAATTATAAATGATATACTTGACTTCTCGAAAATTGAGGCAGGAAAATTGGTTATCGAATCCATCGATTTTAATTTCAAATACCAGTTCGATCATATCTCCAAAATCATGGCCAATAAAGCAGAGGCAAAAGGGCTGGTATATAAAAATATTATTGATAAACGTATCCCAAAATATTTGATGGGCGATCCGTTCAGGCTTAACCAAATCATTATTAACCTTGCCGGAAATGCGATTAAATTTACAAAAATCGGATTTGTAAAAATCGTATCCGAACTCATTGCTGACAACGCTGATACTGTGGATATTAAAATATCAGTTATAGATAGTGGTATTGGGGTTTCGAAAGACAAACAAAAAACAATATTCGAAAGTTTTACACAAGCCGCCTCCGACACTTCCCGTTTTTTTGGAGGAACCGGACTTGGGCTTACTATTACCAATCAGTTGGTGAATTTGATGAACGGAAAAATTTTGGTTAACAGTAAGGTGGATGTTGGCTCAGACTTTTCTATCTTCCTTACATTTAAAAAAAGCAAAGGCATAAATGTTGACCCATCATCTGAAGAAAATAAGAACGAACAAAGCTTGGCAGGCTTCAATATACTTGTGGTTGAAGACAATAAAATTAATCAGAAAGTGATAACACAAATCCTTAAAACATGGAACTGTGAGTGTTCTGTAGCCGAAAATGGCAGGGAAGCTATAAAATATTTATCGAAAAAAGATTTTGATATAATATTGATGGATTTGCAAATGCCTGTTCTTAATGGTTTTGAAGCCACCAAATTAATTCGAAAGGGAGTTGCCGGCACAAAATCTAAAAACATCCCCATCATTGCATTAACAGCCGATGCGTTCCCCGAAACCAAAAACAAAGTAATGGATACAGGCATGAACGATTTTGTGAGTAAACCATTTAAAAAAACAGAACTCAACTATAAAATTGTTAAGCTCGTCAATTTATCAAAAAACTAA
>JAOZRY010000091.1:5453-9341 GCA_029939965.1 Bacteroidales bacterium
TCAGAATCGTTGTTAACCATTAGAATGATAGAACAACTTTTTTTAATCATTTCAATCTTCAGGTTTACCAATTATTCCTCTATTCCATTTTTCTAAACAATAAGTTTCTCAACTTTTAGTAACATTGCAACCGAAATAACAGAAAATGAAGAAACTATTTAAAATATTGCGATATGTAAAGAATTACCTGGGATATGCATCGCTGAATATTATGTTCAATGTGCTTTCGGTGATCTTCAATATTTTTTCGCTCACCATGATAATCCCTTTTTTACAGTTGCTGTTCGATAAAACAAAGCTTGTTTACGAAGCCCCTGAACTTACCCTGAAAACAGAATCCATCACCAGCTATTTTAATTATACCATTAGTAAAATTATTATCGATCGTGGTGAGGTAAATGCATTGCTCTTCATTTCTTTGCTTGTGGTTGTATTATTTTTATTAAAAAATTTAAGCCGGTATATGGCAATGTATTTTCTGGCACCGGTGCGAAATGGTGTTGTTCAGGATATACGCAATGATATTTACAAACGTATCCTTATTTTACCATTAGCCTATTTTTCTGAAAAACGAAAAGGAGATATCATGTCGCGCATTACCAATGATGTAATGAATATAGAATGGTCGATCATGCAATCGCTCGAAATGATTTTCAGGGAACCCCTAACCATTATTGTGTTTATGATTACGCTGATGTTTATCAGTCCATCGCTCACACTTTTCGTGATAGTACTTTTGCCTGTTACCGGAATTTTGATTGCACTTATTGGGAAGAGTCTCAGAAGAACATCTGCGAGAAGCCAGCAACAACTCGGAATAATTCTGTCGATAGTTGAAGAGACCATTTCGGGATTGCGGATTATTAAAGGGTTTAATGCTATCGATAAAACAGACGAAAAATTCAGAGAGCAAAATAGCCGGTTAACCACAACTATGATCCGCCTGTTTCGCAAACGCGACCTGGCCTCGCCTATGAGCGAATTTTTAAGTACTTTGGTTTTGGTTGTCATTCTTTGGTTTGGAGGCCAGTTGGTACTAAATGATAATTCGAGCCTTGAGCCAACAGTTTTTATTTTTTATGTTGTAGTTTTTTCGCAACTAATAGTACCTGCCAAATCATTTACCGAAGCTTACTATAACGTGCAAAAAGGTATTGCCTCGGTCGAACGTATTCACGAAGTTATTGACGCAAAAGAAATGATAACTGAAAAGCCTGATGCTTTGGTGAAATCTGATTTTTTTAAAGCGATAGAATACCGTAATGTATCGTTTGCTTATGAAAAGGAATCTGTATTACAACACATAAGTCTAATAATTGAAAAGGGTAAAATGGTTGCGCTGGTAGGTGCATCAGGAAGTGGTAAATCTACCATGGTTGATCTGTTGCCCAGGTTTTACGATTGTGTTTCAGGAGAGATTATAATTGATGATATCCTGGTAAAAGATATACGCATCGACAACCTCAGAAGTTTGATGGGGATTGTTGCCCAGGAGACCATTCTTTTTAACGATACTATTTTCAACAACATTGCTTTCGGACTCGAAAATGCTACGTATAAAAATGTTGTGGCGGCGGCAAAAATAGCCAACGCCCATGAGTTTATCCAAAAAATGTCCGAAGGGTACAACACAAATATTGGCGACCGGGGGGTAAAAATGTCGGGGGGACAAAGGCAACGAATAAGTATTGCAAGAGCTGTACTAAAAAATCCACCAATTATGATTTTAGACGAAGCTACCTCGGCTCTGGATACCGAATCGGAAAAACTGGTTCAGGAGGCACTTTTTAAACTCATGAAAAACCGGACTTCAATTGTTATAGCGCATCGTTTGTCAACGGTACAAAATGCCGATGAGATTGTTGTTCTTGAAAAGGGTAGAATTGTTGAGCGCGGATCGCATGAAAATTTATTAGCACAAAAGGGTGTTTACAAACGACTTATTGATCTCCAATCATTTAAAAGCTAAAAACAATCCGGAAGCATATTGTAATCAGCAAAAACAGTAATATCCTCCTTAATCGCAGAATGAATAGTAATCTTTTTTTTTGTGAGCTTCGGCAGATATAAAATCAACATTCTCACTACATACTTTACGTATGCTGTTCATAATAGGTGCAAACTCAATGGTGCCACGTTGTGCCTGCGACCAGGTTAACAAATCCAAAAGCAGAATATGTGTGTTCTTTGTAGCTTTTCTAATTTCAACAATCAACTCTTTTCTTTCGAAATCAGTCATTGTTTCAAATTCCAATTCGAGCAATTCTGCCAGACCCGTCAAAGCACCAAACGCATTTTTATATCTGCCATTTTCCTTATGCAACAATGCATATTCGTAATAAATACCCATAACAACTTTACGGGTTTTGGCTTTTCGCGCCAATATAATAGCCGCATCGAACAAGGACATTGCTTTTGTATATTGTTTTAGATACAAATAAGCTTTACCAATACAATATTGTGAAAGTGCTGTTCCGAAATCGTTATTAAGATCATTAAAAAGCTTATATGCCTTAGTATAATACAACAAAGTCATGTCCTGTTTTTTTTCGGACTCCAAATTAACATTACCGAGATGATAATAAATATTGGCAAGGTCGTACTTATCCCCCTCCAGTTTATAAACTATAATATACAGCGGCACTGTCGTATTGCTTCATTGCCTGAAAAACCAAACCGGTAGTACGAGTGGAATAAGCAATTTGAAGTGGGTCGCCAATCTGTTTCTTCAGCACCAACGATTGTTGATTGTAATCCAACGCTTTTTGCAACTGCCCCAGGATAAGGAAAACATTCCCAAGGTTTGCCAAAGCATAAGCTTTGCCCATTTTATTATCGAGAATCTCAAATTTCGAAAGAGCTTCCTGGTGTTTTTTTATTGCCTCATCGTACATATCAACTTTCCGATACAGTACTCCGGTTTCATTTATCACCATAGCCTCCATCAATTCATTCCCCGTTTTATGAACCAATGCAAGACAAGAATCCACATAATCGAGGCCAAAATAAGGGTTCAGATTCCTATACGATTTGGCCAATTTTAAATATACATCCATTTTTGTTTCATTATCCAAAGGTTTTTCAAGCAGGGTGTAAAGGCTGTCAATATAAGCTTGCTGACCCTGGATGCTGATTCCGGAACATATTATTAGAATTAGTAGCAGGAGAGGTTTACATTTTAAACAAATCATGGTGCAATTTTATTTTTATTCAAAATACTGTCAACCAACGATTTCATTTCGGCTGCTTTATAAGGTTTTGAAAGGTAGTGTGAGAATCCTTTTTCCAGAAACCGTTCTTTCTGACCTTTCATTACATTGGCCGTTGCAGCTATAATGGGTATGTTTTCATAACTCCTCAATCCCCTTATCTCCATCATGGCTTCCAAACCATTCATATTTTTACCAAGATTAATGTCCATAATAATGAGATCGAACTGATTATTGTTTGCAATCTCCAGAGCTTCTAATCCCGTATTCGCAAATACAATTTCATAATCCTCCTTCAAAATATAATGAATATACTTTTGATGTACAATTTCATCTTCGATGCCAAGTATTTTCGCCTTTTCTTTGGGTTGTTTCAAACTATCAGATAACATTAACGGGGGATTATCAACATTGCTAATGGATTTAAAAAGCGGAAATCTAATTTTAAATTCCGATCCCCTGCCAACTTCGCTGGTTACAAAAATTTCACCATCCATCAATTCAACCAATCCTTTGGTAACACTCAATCCCAGCCCTGCACCTTCAAACTCCCTGTTGTAACCTTCGCTTGCCTGCCTAAACTTACTAAAAATATCTTTGATCTTATTTTTGGGTATCCCCATCCCGGTATCTTTAATAATAAGAACAGCATAATTTTTCTTTGCTGTTTCATCAACAT
>JAOZRY010000651.1 GCA_029939965.1 Bacteroidales bacterium
CATAAAGTAATAAATATTTATGATGGCCTCACAAGTATATCTGGATAGTAATGTATTGGTTTATGCATTTCGTCAAGGAACCTGACAAGTCAATAACGCAAAGGTTATTTTAAATTATGAACACTTTATCGTTGTATAAAAACTCGTTTGATTGTTATCATTTAGCCTTTGCAGAAATAGTGAATTGTAGCGAGATAATAACTTTTGATAAAGATTTTAATAAATTTAAACCAATATCTGAAATTAAAATTACAATTTTAAAAATAGTTGATTAAAATCACTACTAACCGATTAACCTTTGTTTATCCCAACGTTTGAACTTCTAAGTGGATACAACCGCTTAGAAGTTAATTGTAACCGCTAATAAACATTAAAAATTTATCTTATGAACCCAACAATCAAAACACTACTATTCATTTTTCTGATGCCGGTTTTTCAAAACCTTTATGGCCAACAAACATTTACTCCTGTAACATCCGCAGTAGGAATTTCGGTGATAAGTGGCAACATGGGGCAGGACTGTGCCTGGGCTGATATGGACAACGATGGCGATTTGGATATTGCCTTCTCGTACAGTTATCCCTCGTTGTTTAAAATATATCGCAACGATGGCACTACTTTTACCGACATCACTTCCGGTTCGGGGTTGAGTACGATCGGGGCATCTACCATTTTATGGGCCGAAATAACCGGGGATGATTTTACCGATATGCTCACAGCAAATAATGCATATCGAAATAATGGTGATGGTACATTTTCATTTATTGGGCAAGTGGCCGGCCACACTTCATCGTTTGCAGATTTTGATATGGACGGAAATGTGGACATTCTGGATATTTCGCCACCCGCTATAAAATTTGGTAATGGTAACGGGACTTTTGGTAACAATTACGGCCTCCCCGCCACTGACATCATTTCATCGGTATGTTTTGATTTTGATAACGATGGGCACATCGACATTTTACTTGGTGCATTGCAATCAGGAACTACCAAACTTTTAAAAAATAATGGTGATGCTACTTTTTCTGATGTTACTTCCGGTTCCGGGATATCGTTTTCTTATGATGTATATGGCGTGGCCGCCGGCGATATTAACAATGATGGGTTGATGGATATTTATGCAGCCCTGCACCGAGGCCAGTTGAGTAGCCCCGGAAACGCCCTTTTGAAAAACAATGGCGATGGTACTTTTGCCAATATCACAACATCCTCAGGGGCAATTGGTCAAGCCTCAACACGTACTGCAAACTTTGCCGATTACAACAATGATGGTTGGCTTGATATTTTGGTGGATGATCATTATAAAGGTAATTTCCTGTACCGCAACGATGGTGATGAAACATTTACCGAAGTTGCTGATGATTTAAACATCCGTGATGTTCATTCTGTTGCAGGCATCGGTGGTGATTATTTTGGCACTTCGTGGGGCGACTATAACAATGATGGCACCATCGACTTTTTCGCTTCCGGGCACTGGAGCATACAAAAGCTTTACGAGAATCAACAGTGCCCAAATAATTTCCTGGTTTTACATCTCGTGGGGGTAGAATCAAACAGGGATGCCATAGGGATAAAGGTGAAAGTGAAAGCCGGTAACCTCGAAATAGTTAGAACAGTAATTGCCGGGGATGCCGGCAATAATTTCAACAGCCTGCCCCTAGAATTTGGCCTGGAACAAAACACCACCATAGACAATATCGAAATTTACTGGACCAACAGCCCCATGCAAACAATCACCAATTTTGCGGCAAATAGTTTTTTAACTGTTGTGGAAGGCGATCCGGTAAGTGTTAGCGAAATTAATAATGATATTATAGTTGAATGTTATCCCAATCCATTTTCTAAAAACATTTCAGTAAAATTTGAAAATAGGGAAAAGAGTGATTTGAGTTTTGATTTGTTTGATATTAGAGGAAAACTTATTGCCCGGTTTTCTGTTTCAACCCACGAATTACAAAATGATACTTTTCACCTTAATGTCGAAGCATATAATCTGAGTCCCGGAATATATTTTCTGAAAATTAAAACGGCACAAATTATTAAAACCATAAAAATAGTTCATGAATAATAAATCACAAAAGATTAGAACTTTAACAAGATTTTTTACAAAATAAATAATGCAACGGTAGCTAATCGAAGGCTACAATAATTTTAATAAATTCAAAAATATGAAAAAAATTATTTTTTATCTATTGCTCGGATTTTTTTCTCAATCCCTGTTTTCGCAGGATTTGATGTGGGAACATTTTTATGGTGGCTCAAACAATGATCTGGCTCACCATTTAATTTTTACTGATGATGGTGGGTTTGTTACCATTGGTTATACCGAATCTTTTGGGTCAGGCATTTGGGGCAAGCCCGATATGTGGTTTTGTAAGTTTGATGCTGATGGCCAAATGCTTTGGGACAAAACTTATGGCCAGCCCGACAGCCTCGACAAAGCCTATTTCGGAATTAAGGTTGATGATGGTTAC
>JAOZRY010000092.1 GCA_029939965.1 Bacteroidales bacterium
CATAATTCGTAAACATGAAACAAGGTTCAATTGCCCCGTTCTTTAGAGCGGGGATAAAAAAAACAAGGTTTATAAAAAATTATGTAAAACTGTAAAAAATTTTGCTCTTTTTGAAAGATGCCTAAGTTTGCATCAAATTTAGAGATTAAACAATGAATAACAAATATAACCAAAGAGGCGTATCGGCATCCAAAGAGGATGTTCATCAGGCTATAAAAAATATCGACAAAGGCCTTTTTCCGAGAGCCTTCTGCAAAATCATTCCCGACTTGCTGGCCAATAATCCTGAGTATTGCACCATAATGCACGCCGATGGTGCAGGTACAAAATCATCGTTAGCATATATTTACTGGAAAGAAACGGGCGATTTATCGGTTTGGAAAGGAATAGCCCAGGATGCGATTGTGATGAACCTGGATGATCTGATATGTGTGGGAGCTACAGGAAACATCCTTTTATCATCGACCATTGGCCGAAACAAAAACATGATTCCGGCAGAAGTTATTTCAACCCTCATTAACGGTACCGAACAATTTTTGGCAGACATGCGCAAACATGGTATTGAAATATACAGCACCGGAGGAGAAACAGCAGATGTGGGTGATCTGGTAAGGACTATTATTGTTGACTCTACAGTTACGGCCAGAATGAAGCGACAAGATATAATAGACAATGCGAACATCGGGGCAGGAGATTTTATAGTTGGCCTGGCATCGTTTGGGCAAGCTACTTACGAAACGGGATATAATGGCGGAATGGGTAGCAACGGACTTACCTCAGCAAGGCATGATGTGTTTAATAAAAGCATTGCTCAAAAATTCCCTGAAAGTTATGACCCTCAGATTCCTGAAAGTTTGGTTTATTCGGGTAACTTAACCCTGACTGACGATACCAATATTGATGGAATGGATGCAGGTAAATTGGTGTTATCGCCTACACGTACCTATGCCCCGGTAATTAACAAAGTACTGCAAAACCATCGGAACAGCATTAATGGCATGGTACATTGCAGCGGTGGTGCTCAAACAAAAATCCTGCATTTCATAAATAATTTGCATGTGATTAAAGATAACCTTTTTGAAACCCCTACCCTATTTAATCTTATTAAAGAACAATCAGGCACAGGATGGAAAGAGATGTACCAGGTTTTCAACATGGGGCACAGGATGGAGATTTACACAGATAAAAATACTGCCACCGAAATTATAAATATTTCAAAGAGTTTTAATATCGATGCTAAGATTATTGGAAGATGCGAAAAAGCTACAGGCAGGAAACTAACCATTGAAACCGGGAATGGGGTTTTTGAATATTAAATCAATAAAATTTTCGGATTAATCCGGACGTACAGGCAGAGCTACAAAAAACGCACTCCCTTTTCCTTCTTCGCTTTCTACCCAGATTTTCCCCTTATTTTTTTCAACAAACTCTTTGCAAAGCACTAATCCGAGGCCTGTGCCCGTTTCTCCTCCTGTACCATATTTACTTTCTGATTTGGAAAGGCTAAATATATTATTGATCGAATCAGGCGAAATACCTATTCCATTATCAGTAATCACCAAAACAATCATATCGGGATGCTCTGTTAACCGTGTACATTCCACATTGATTGTTCCATTTTCGGATGTAAACTTAATGGCATTTGTTAGTAAGTTTCTAATTATGGTTTTAACCATATTCGGATCGACCCAAACCATTTTATTACAAATCCCGGTACTTGTTAATTTTATTTTTTTCTTTTCTGCGATAGTTCGCAATAATGAAAAATTTAAACGAATTAAGCTTGAGAAATCTATAAACTGAGGATTAAAAGCCATTTTACCTACACGGAGTCTCGACCACTCAAGTAAATTCATAAGTAATTCATAAGCCCCTTCCGAAGAGGATTTGATGGAGCTGATCATAGAAATTTTATCATCATCATCAAATTCGTTCCATTCATCTGATAACAATGTTGTAAACCCGATAATTGCGTTGAAAGGATTTTTTAGGTCGTGGGCTATTATATTAAAAAAGCGATCTTTCGTAAGGTTGGATTCTCTGAGGTCGCGTTCCGATTTTTTTAGTAATTGCTCTGATTGTTTCCGTTGTATGGTAAGACTAATTTGTGGCGAAATCATTTCTAACAAATGCTGATGCTCTTCGCGGATTGCGTTTTCGCTGTCGTAATTTTGTACAACCATTAGTCCCAGCACTGCCCCTTCAACCATCAATGGAATACCTAGCCATACTTTAGCTGCTGTTCCTACAAAAACTATACTTCCATCATTTACCAACTGTACAATATCATTCTCACACAAAAGCAAACTTCGTTTTTCTTTAATTACAAGAGAGCTGAGTGTTCTTTCGGCAGGGAAATCATCGAAATCATCTTTTTCATCCTTAAAATATGGCAAGCTCAATGTATTGCTTTGCGAATCGAATAAAGCAATGAAAAAGTTTTTTGTATCTATAAGTTTAGAAATTTCTGCTCTTACCAAATCAAAAAAGCCCCGCAAATCATCAGTTGTACTCACTGCTTTAGCAATACTAAGCATCACTTCATCAATCCGCCGGCTCACTATCCGATCCGTAACATCTCTGGCAACTACAATTATACTGTTATCCGTAACCGGCGACAATTTTGCCTCAAACCAATACCCCTTGTTGTTTATTTCCAAAAAATAATCCAGGCTAACTGTCTGCACTTTATCCAAACATTCGCCTATTTTTTCGAGAAAAATATTTACGAAATCTGCCTCAAAAAACTCATGTATATATTTCCCCATCAGCTTGTCGGCAGACGACATAAGCAATTCAGGACGTGTGGGAGCTACATACTCATACCGCCCTTGTCTGTTAAGTATAAATACCAAATCGTCCATCGAACTAATCAAGGATACAAGCTGATTTTTGCTTAACCTCAGCTTATCCAATCCTTCGTTAACATTCGAATAATCAGATACCCATATCGAAACAGGTGATTTTTCGGGTACTACAAAATCAGTATGATCAAAACCAATGATAATTGCACCCACAACTTTTCCATTGTTGGCTTTTGCTATGTTCATCGACCAGCAAAGTTGCTTTATCTTGCCGGTACGTGAGGTGATTTCAGAAATTTTAGATTTTAGATTTTTTTCATTTTGGATAGCTTCTCGAATTGTATTCAATGTACCAGAGCCGATTTGTTGAGTCGTAAATGTCTTTTCCCAAAATGAGTGATTATTAATAAATTTCTCTCCGGAATATTCGATTAACTCTTTTGCATAATTATTTAAATACAAAACCCTGCCATCGGAATCAATAATTTGATACCACACTTCAGAATTCTCAAACATGTTTACCTGGTTAGAATCTTCAAAATCTCGCAGATTTGTCATCTCCAAATCAATTTATTTGTTAATAATAATTGGTTATCCCGGGTTAATTGAGGCTTAAAAACTCGACCATCCAAAAGTAGGGTAAATTGCATTCCTGACAAGCGTTGTGCATAAAAAAAGCATTATCGTTGATATTTCATGGTTAATTTTGATGATTGATGGTTTTCCATTATTTTTGTGGTTTTACTACCATTTTTGTATCAATAAACTAATACTTATTTATAATGAAGAAGATTCTTGTTCCTGTCGATTTTTCAACACACACCAAAACTATTTGCCGATATGCAATTGAGATTGCTAAAAAAACCGGTGGCGAAATTAGGTTGTTCCATGCCTATTTCGATTTTATTATCGCTACCGACACAACCTTTTCGAGTACTATCGATACCAATGAGATATTTAACCATGAAATGATGGTACAGATAAGGGAGCAGGCTAAAGCAGACATGCAAAAATTGCATACGGAAATGCTTGATGAGATAAAAAAAGAGAGGGTAAAAAATGTAAAGATTGTTTTTACACTCACAGGAGGGCTACCCGAAGAAGAAATATTAAATGTTTCAGAAACCTACGAACCCGACCTAATAATTATGGGTACACATGGAAAGGGTGAAAAAGATATTCTTTCGGGAAAAATTTCATCCAAAGTGATTCAAAATGCCACATGCCGAATCTTAACAATTCCACCAGTTGCAAAATATAATGGTTTTAATAACATACTCTACGCAACCGATTTTAATGATGAAGACAAGCATGATCTGGAAAAACTTATTGATTTACTTAACAGTTACGATCCTTTAATCCATTGTGTACACATAGCCACAGAAAAGAAAACAGGAAATGAGGACGAGAAGATGAATACTCTTAAAACATATTTTGATTCGAAATTTAAAAACAACAAAATCAATTTTGATGTAATTTATGATGAAGATTTTTTGAATGGGATGAACAAATATATCAAAGATAAGAGCGTTGATTTGGTGGCCATTGTTCACCATCGAAAGAGTTTTCTACACAGGCTGTTCACTAAAGATCACACACGCCAATTACTTTTCCATACCAATGTACCTCTCTATATTTTTCCCGGCAAGGTGAAATAAAGTTCCGTTTCCAGCATTATTCACAGAACAACCATTTGCAGTTTAAAAAGTAAATTTATCCGACTAACTTATCATTCTTCGTTTGTGATTACCTTTGGCGCTGCATTTTTTTTAATTTCAGGTAAACCATGAAACTATCCGTTGTAATCGTAAACTATAATGTGAAATATTTTCTGGAGCAGTGCCTGCATTCTGTTGCCAAAGCCTCTTCCAATTTCGATTGTGAAGTTTTTGTTGTGGATAATAATTCTGTGGATGGATCGGTGAACATGGTCAGAGAAAAATTTCCTGAAGTAATAATTATCGATAACCACGAAAACCTGGGTTTTTCAAAAGCCAACAATCAGGCTATCCGCAAATCGAAAGGTAAATATGTACTGCTGCTCAACCCCGACACAGTGGTAGAAGACGATACCTTTGAAAAGGTAATTACTTTTATGGATAAGCATCCTGATGCAGGTGGACTCGGAGTAAAAATGGTTGATGGAAAAGGAAAATTTTTGCCGGAATCAAAGCGTGGATTGCCCACACCAATAGTAGCCTTTTATAAAATTTTCGGATTATCAAAATTATTCCCTAACTCCAAAACATTCGGGCAATACCATTTATCCTATCTTGACGAAAATCAAACTAATAAAGTTGAAATTCTTCCCGGGGCATTTATGATGTTGCGCAAAACCACTCTCAACAAAATTGGTTTGTTAGACGAAACATATTTTATGTATGGCGAAGATATTGATTTGTCGTACCGGATTATAAAAGGAGGCTACAAAAATTATTACTTTCCCGAAACAAGGATCATTCATTACAAAGGCGAAAGCACCAAGAAAAGCAGCATCAATTATGTTTTGATGTTTTACAACGCCATGGTAGTATTTGCCAAAAGCCATTTTTCACAAAAAAATGCACGCCTGTTTTCAATCCTCATTAATTTTGCTATTTATTTCAGGGCATTTCTTTCAATTGTTAAAAGGGTAACCGACAAAATATCACTTCCTGTTTTTGATGCAATTATTATTTATGTCGGAATTTATTTTATTCAGAACTACTGGGCACATTCCATGGTATTTGAAGATGGAGGAAATTATCCTACTGAGTTTTTAGCCATAGTACTACCAGCATATATTATAGCATGGCTTACATCGGTTTACTTATCGGGAGGGTATGATAAACCCATCAATTTGTTTAAAATTTTCAGGGGACTTTTTGGTGGAACTATTGCAATATTAGTTGTGTACAGCTTGTTGGATGAATCTATGCGGTTTTCGCGAGCTGTAATTTTGCTGGGTGCATTGTGGGGATATATTGCAATGACGGGATCAAGACTCATTTTTAATCTGTTAAAATTTAAGGGTTTCAAAATTGGAGAACCGGTAAATAAACGGTATCTCGTTATTGGCGATAAAGTGGAGGCCGAACGGGTTACCAAACTGCTTACAACCATCGAAACACAGCCGGCATTTATTGGTCTTGTAAGCACCACCCCAAACAACGACAATACTTTTATCGGATCCATTGATCAATTGAAGGAGATTGTCGGGATTTATAAGATTAACGAAATTATATTTTGTGCTAAAAGTTTGTCATCCAGTACCATCATCGACAAAATGTCTAACCTCTCTTTGCAGGATGTGGATTATAAAATTGCTCCCCCTGAAAGCCTTTCACTTATTGGCAGCAACTCCATAAATACTGCCGGTGATCTTTACACCATGGAAATTAATTCGATAAGTAAATATACCAATAAACGAAATAAACGTTTCCTCGATTTCTCTATTAGCCTGCTACTTCTTCCTGCAATTCCAGTATTGCTATTTTTTGTACAACAACCAATTGGTCTCATTAGGAATACATTTTTAGTATTGGCAGCCCGCAAAACATGGGTGGGGTACTGCAACACAAAATCTAACAAAATTAACAAACTACCTTCCATAAAAAAAGGTGTTGTTAATCCGGCAAATGCACTGAATGTTTTAAATTTAAAAGATGATACACTCAACAGACTCAACCTGCTTTATGCAAGAGATTACAAAATTAAAAACGATCTCGATATTATCTTCAAGGGCTTTCGTTATCTTGGTAGCCACTCAATTTAATAATACTTAGTGTGCGCCAGAAAACGCCGATATCTTCGTTGGACTTGTATTGAAAACAGTCATTTACAAAAGTAAACTCCTTGATTTTCAATACTTCGTCCGCCTCGATCTCAGCGATTTCTGACACCCACTTCCTGAAATATGGAGTTTTCTTGCTGACACTACTTAACAAATTAGGCTCGATTTCAATTATTTATTTTTGCATCGACCCGCAATCGCCCATGAACATTTGATATTTGTGATTGTTCAAAAGGGCAGAAATTTGAAATTAGATTAATTGGATTAAATTATACAGATAATGGTAAAATTTGAAATTATCATGCCTAAGCTGGGCGAAAGTGTTATTGAAGCAACCATTTCGAAATGGCTCAAGAACCCGGGTGACAATATTGAAAAAGATGATTCGATAGTAGAAATAGCAACAGATAAAGTTGACTCCGAAATCCCTTCACCTGTTAAGGGAATACTAACCGAAAGATTGTACAACGAAGGTGATGTGGTAATAGTAGGAAAACCCATAGCAATTATTGAAATTGAAGGTGATGAGGATGAAGAAACAAAAGCAGTGAAAAATGTACCAGATGAAACAGAATCGGATATTAAACAAAATACATCGGCTTTGGAAAATGGGGAGGTTGATGGAAATTTTGCTACTGCCACACGTTTTTATTCACCACTTGTAAAGAATATTGCTAAAACTGAAAACATTTCCATTAGCGAACTTGAACAAATACAAGGAAGCGGAAAAGACAGCAGGGTAACCAAAAATGATATATTACAATACGTCAAGGATAAATCAGAAGGAAAAGTTTTGTTATCCGCTAAAAAGGCTGAAGGAATTTCAAAAACTGCAACTACCTACACGCCAGAAATGAAAGCTCCTGCTGTAGTTATTTCTGGTGGTGATGAAATTGTGGAAATGGATCGTATGCGCAAACTCATCGCTGATCATATGGTAATGTCGAAGCATGTATCACCACACGTTACATCGTTCATCGAAGTAGATGTAACAAATATCGTAAATTGGAGAAACAAAGTTAAAGATGTTTTCCTGAAAAAAGAAGGTCAAAAGATTACCTACACTCCTATTTTTATTGAGGCTGCTGCCAAAACTTTGCGTGATTTCCCACTTATCAACTCTTCTATCGACGGAAACAAAATCATCAAGCGAAAAAATATAAACCTCGGAATGGCCACCGCATTGCCAAATGGAAATCTCATAGTGCCTGTAATTAAATCTGCCGATGAACTCAACCTTGTTGGGATGGCAAAACGTGTGAACGATCTTGCTGGCAGGGCACGTGCAAACAAACTAAATCCTGACGACATTCAGGAGGGAACATTTACGGTTACAAACTTTGGTAGTTTCGACAGTCTCACAGGTACACCTATTATCAATCAGCCACAGGCCGCAATACTTGGTTTGGGTGCCATCAAAAAACGGCCAGTGGTAATCGAGACTTCACAGGGAGATTTAATCGGTATAAGAAGCATCATGATGTTATCGATGGCATATGATCACAGGATTGTAGATGGAGCACTTGGAGGTATGTACCTAAAGCAACTCAGAGATTATCTTGAAAATTTTGATGTAAATACACAGATTTAACTTTAATGATACAATGAAGAAATGGGACAATGATACAATGAAGAAATGGGACAATGATACAATGATACAATGAAGAAATGAAGAAATGATACAATGACAGAAGCATTAAATAATTAAAATATTACACCATTAAATAATTAAACATTACACCATTAAATAATTAAACATGGAACTAAACATCACCAAACCATTCGCTGTTTTTGATCTCGAAACTACCGGATTAAAGGTGGCTACCGACCGCATTGTTGAAATTAGCATAGTTAAAATCTTGCCCGGTGGTAATCAAAAAATTTACACAAAAAAAGTCAATCCAACTATTCCGATCCCTGCGCAAACAACCGAGATTCATGGTATTAAGGATGAGGATGTTAAGGACGCTCCCACTTTTAAGGAACTTGCCCATGAGTTGAATCAATTTCTTGACAATTGCGATCTTGCCGGCTACAATTCAAATAAGTTTGATATCCCATTGCTTGTTGAAGAATTTCTTAGAGCTGAAGTTGATTTTGAATTAAAAGGCCGGCGATTTGTGGACATTCAAAATATCTTCCACAAAATGGAACCTCGTACCCTCAAAGCGGCATACATGTTTTATTGCAACAGCGAACTTGTTAATAATCACTCAGCCGAAGCAGATGCCGTAGCCACCTACGAAATACTCAAATCGCAGCTCGACATGTACAAGGGTGTGGAATTAAAAGATAAAAAAGGGAACATAACAGAACCAATAGTTAATAACATTGAGGCACTGAGCGAATTTTCGACACAATACAAAAATGCTGATCTCATCGGACATATCGTATTTAATGAGGATAAGGTTGAAGTATTTAACTTTGGAAAACACAAAGGCAAATCTGTAGAGCAGGTTTTTGAAAAAGAAAAATCCTATTACGATTGGATGATGAAGGGGGATTTCCCATTAAGTACAAAGAAAGTAATCACTGCTATCAAACTCCGTGGTTTCAGCCAGGGATTATTCAGCAAGCGTTAATTAGTGTTTGTCCATAATGATGAAATGCGATAAGGAGACAATGCGATAAGGAGAGAATGCGATAAGGAGAGTATGCGATAAGGAGATAAGGAGACAATGCGATAAGAAACGAAGATGGAAAACATTAAATCATTGAAGCATTGAATCATTACATTATTAAATTATTAAATCATT